>DASZZK010000276.1:0-3661 GCA_035544975.1 Casimicrobiaceae bacterium
GCCGCTGGCGACGCGCTCAGCATGGACGCGACGTTGAAACCACTCGCGCCGGAACCCGTGAAGGAAATCCGGCTCGATACAACGCACAAGATCATCGAAATCGCTCCGGGCGTGAAGTTCAGCGCCTGGACCTTCGGTGACCAGGTTCCGGGACCTGTCGTTCGCGCGCGCGTCGGCGATCGCATCAAGTTCTCGATGACCAATCGCAGCGACGAGCCTGCACCGGGCCTGCAGGTGATGGCTGCGCCAATGATGCACTCAATGGATTTCCACGCGGCGATGGTATCTCCGCAGGATAAGTATCGCTCGGTCGCGCCGGGACAGACGATCAGCTTCGAATTCACCGCCAACTATCCCGGTGTCTACATGTATCACTGCGGAACACCGATGGTGCTCGAGCACATCGCTTCCGGCATGTACGGCATGGTGATCGTCGAGCCGCGCAACGGTTATCCCACCAAGGTCGATCACGAATACGCAGTGGTGCAAAGCGAGTTCTACACCAAGCTCGATCCGCAGAAGCGCAAGGTCGACGGCCAACCGCTTTATGTGCTCGACGGCGAGCGCGTGCGCACCAAGGCGCCGACCTACACGGTGTTCAACGGCCGCTACAACGGTATGGTCGAGAAGCCTCTGGCGGCGAAGCCCGGCGAGCGCATACGCCTGTTCGTGCTCAATGTCGGACCATCCAACACGTCGAGCTTTCACGTCGTAGGCACGATCTTCGACCGCGTGTGGATGGAGGGTAATCCCGACAATCAATGGCGCGGTGCACAGACCGTGCTGCTCGGTTCGAGTAACGCTGCGATCGTGGAATTCGTGATTCCGGAGGCCGGCAGCTATATCATGGTCGATCATCACTTTGCCAATGCATCGCAGGGCGCGATCGGCTTGATCAAGGCGGGCGCCGCCGCAGGCGGCGGCGAGACGGAGCATCACAACATTCCCGCAACCCCGGTACCATCCGAACCCTTGGCGGTCAAAGGCAAGCTTTCGTTCGAGTCGAAGTGCCTGGCATGTCACTCGATCGGCGGCGGCGATAAGCTGGGTCCCGATCTCTATGGAGTTTCGAAGCGTCGTAGCGATGCATGGCTCGCGAAATGGCTCAAGTCGCCCGAGCAGTTGCTGCAAAGCGACGCCGACGCCAAAGCGATGCTCGACAAATACAAATTGCCGATGCCGAATCAGAATCTCTCGGACGAGGAGATTCGCGAATACATTATCTATTTCAAGTGGGCGGACACCAATTTGCGGCCACAAGCCAAGGAGCAGCCGCAACCCGCGGCGCAAGGCGCGGCACTGCCACCGAACAAGACACTTTCCGGCTCTCCCGGCGCGCTGGCGGCGCCGGCTCCGGAAAGCCAATCGCCCGCGAAGGCTTCGGCTGCGCCGGCCGCAAAAGAGAAAGGGAAACCGTGAAACGCACACCGATGGTGTTCGCTGCAATGCTCACGGCTGCTCCGTGTGCGGTGGCTTGGGCCTGCGGCGCCTGCGACGAGGACAAGATCGCAGCAACCTACGATCACGCCGTGATCGAACGCGCAACGGCCAGACACCATCAGGTTGTCTTTGTCGCGATCGACGGACCGGTCAGCGCCGCGGAGATCAGCCGTCGAGTCGCCGCCGCAGCGCCGAATGTGCGCGGTGTCGTGGCGGGAACGCTGCGGACTGCTTTGTCGCCGCCGGCATTTTCGTTTGCGCTGGACGGGACACAGAAACTCGGAATCGCGATGGCGGACTTCAGGAAGGCGATCCGAGACCGCGACGCTCGCTTGACCCTAGTGCGCGTCATGCGCGACGGCGCGTTGGTCGAACCGAACTAATAACATTCCTGGCTGGCATCGACCGGATCAGCCCCCGCGCGCGCTACCCTATGGTCATCAGGCTCGCGTTGCCGCCGGCAGCGGCAGTATTGATACTGATCGATCGCTCGGTCACCAGCCACTCCAGCGAGTAATAAGCTTCTCCTGCAGAGATATCGTCCGGGGTGAGGCATTGCGGGGTCGCGATCGGCCCATCGCGCGCGGCGAGTTGGCGCGCCCATGCTGCGGCCATTGACGGCTCACCTTCGAACAGCGCCGCGGCGAAATCATCCGGCTCACTTTCGGATGAACGCTCGATCGAGTTTTCGACGAGACACGTCCTGTTCTTGATCCCCGGGGGAAGTTGCGCAAGCAGCGTCGAGGTCACCGCGTTCTTCGTGAAGCAGGCGAGGTTTCCCGTGGCGAGCGCGGCGCCAAGCTGCGCTAACGCGCCCGGACGGGTCTCGGCGCGACAGAGCACGCGTCCGCGAGGACGCAGCTCGTAGGTGTTCAGCTCTCCTGTGGGCCCCGGCAGGATCTCGACGTCGCGCAATGGCGAAGTATCGAGGTAATGCGCGCAGAGGCGCGCCGCAGGCACGTCGCCGGCCGCCGTCAGCCAGTCGCGCAATTCGATCAGCGCCACCATGCTCGCGGGCGGCGCGCCGCTGGGTCCGCGACGGGGAGGGCAGGCCGCCAACAGACGTCGCACATAGAGAGGCCCTCCCGCCTTCGGGCCGGTTCCCGACAAACCCTCGCCGCCGAATGGCTGGACGCCGACCACCGCCCCGATCATGTTGCGGTTGACGTAGATATTGCCGGCGCGCACGCCGTCGATGACGCGCTCGATGGTCTCGTCGATGCGGCTGTGCACGCTGAATGTCAATCCGTAACCCGTCGCGCGAATGTCTTCGAGCAGCGCGTCGAGCCTATCGCGCCGGAAGCGCACCACGTGCAACACCGGACCGAACACCTCCCGCTTCAAGATCTCGATGCTGTCGAGCTCGATGAGGGTGGGTGGCACGAATGTTTCGGCCGCGGCTTCTTGCGACAAGGGCAGCCGATATACGGCGTGTCCCAGCGAACGCATGGCATCGACGTGGCGTTCGATGTTGTCGCGCGCCTCGCGGTCGATCACCGGTCCGACATCGGTCGCGAGGCGATCGGGGTTTCCGGTCACGAGCTCGCGCATTGCGCCCTTGAGCATGTGCAGCACGCGGGTCGCGATTTCCTCCTGCAGGCAAAGTACGCGCAGCGCCGAGCATCGCTGCCCGGCCGAATCGAACGCCGATTGCAGCACGTCCTGCACGACCTGTTCGGGTAGCGCCGACGAATCGACGATCATCACGTTCTGGCCGCCGGTCTCGGCGATCAGCGGAATCTGGCGGACGCTATCTTTGGCGGTGCCCATGCGCTGCGACAGCGTGCGCGCGATCACGCGCGCGACGTCGGTGGATCCGGTGAACAACACGCCTCGTGTGCGCGGGTCGGCGACGAGCGCGGCCCCGACCGTCTCGCCGCGTCCGGGCAGGAGTTGTACGACGTTGTCAGGTATGCCAGCCTCGCGCAGCAGCCGCACCGCTTCGGCCGCGATCAGGGGCGTTTGCTCCGCCGGCTTGGCCAGCACCGGGTTTCCCGCCGCGAGCGCCGCGCTCACTTGCCCGATAAAAATCGACAGCGGGAAGTTCCACGGACTGATGCAGACGATGGGCCCGAGCGGCAGATGCGTCGCGTTGTCGAATTCGCGCCGCACCTCCACCGCGTAGTAGCGCAGGAAGTCGACCGCTTCGCGCACCTCGCCGACGCCATTGGCCATGGTCTTGCCCGCCTCGCGCACGCTAAGAGCGATGAGGTCGTGGCGG
>DASZZK010000277.1:0-12013 GCA_035544975.1 Casimicrobiaceae bacterium
CCTTGTATTGCTGTGCGATGGCCTCGGCCGGCAACAACGCCGAGCCGGTTCCGAGCGCGGTGCCGGCAGCAACGCCCACGGTAGCCTTGAGAAAATCGCGGCGCTTGAAATCGTTCATATTCCTCTCCTCCAGTTGACGACTTGCAAATTGTGATCGCCGATGCGGCTTCCGGGCCGTTGGCGATGCTTAAGCAACCAGCCTCACTCCGCTTTCCGCATCGAACAGATGCGCGCGCGCAAGATCCGGCTTTAACGAAATGCGATCGCCGGCGCGACAACTCACCCGGTCGCGTACCAGCGAGGTCAGTTCCTGTCCATTGAACCGGCAGTAAAGCTGAGTGTCCGCCCCGGTCGGCTCGACCACGACGACATCCGCCGGGAACCCGGATCCTCCGTCGAGCAGGCAATGCTCAGGCCGCATGCCATAGAGCACGCGCTGCCCGTCCGACGCACGGGCGCTGATCGGCATCGGCAAGCGCACACCGCCATCGAACTCCACCTGAACGATTCCATTGTTGCTGCGCGCAGTGCCGGGGATCATGTTCATCGCCGGCGAGCCGATAAATCCGGCCACGAAAACATTGTTCGGCTGGTCGTACAAGGTCAGTGGGTCGCCTATCTGCTCGACCACGCCATCCTTCATGACCACGATCTTGTCGGCCATCGTCATCGCCTCGATCTGGTCGTGCGTCACATAGATCGACGTCGTTTTCAGACGCTGGTGCAGTTCCTTGATCTCGGTGCGCATCTGAACTCGCAGCTTGGCATCGAGGTTCGACAACGGCTCGTCGAACAGAAAGACCTGCGGGTCCCGAACGATCGCGCGCCCCATCGCGACGCGCTGGCGCTGGCCGCCGGAGAGCTGCCGTGGATAGCGGTCGAGCAATACCGTCAAGCCAAGGATATCCGCGGCCTTGGCGACGTGCGCTTCGATCTCGCTCTTGCTCTGCTTCGCCAGCATGAGCGCAAATGACATGTTGTCGCGGACGGTCATGTGTGGATACAGCGCGTAGTTCTGAAACACCATCGCGATATCGCGCTGCTTCGGCGCAATGCGGTTGACCACTCTGCCGCCGATGCTGACTTCGCCGTCGGTGATTTCCTCGAGGCCGGCGATCATGCGCAGCAACGTCGACTTGCCGCATCCCGAGGGGCCGACCAGGACGCAGAATTCTCCGTCGGCAATATCGATGTCGACACCGCGTATCACCTGCGTCGAGCCGAAATTCTTGCGTACTGCCCTGATGCTTACCGCTGCCATTCTCCTCCTTCAAAGGCCGTTCTGATCACGGCTGCTTCTGCCGCAATGCTTACGGGCGAGGACGCCGCGTTCCCTCTACGACCACGTAATCCGGCCGCCCCGTCTTGACCCAGGTCACGATGTTTTGCGCCGCCTTTCGCCGCAACTCGATTTCCGACTGTGCGCTGAAATACGCGACGTGCGGCGTCAGGATTACCTTGGGGTGGCCCAGCAGCCTGCTCCCGGATGGGGGCGGCTCGACCGGCAGGACATCCAATCCAGCGCCGGCAAGTATTCCACTATCGAGTGCGTCAAGCAAATGGTCGATCATGACGACGGCGCCGCGGGAGGTATTGACCAGGAACGATCCCCGCTGCATGCGCCGCAGCACGCGCTCGTCGATCATGCCGCGTGTCTCATCGTTGAGCGGCGTGTGCAGGCTCACCACTTCGCTCTGCTCGAAGAGAGAGCCCAGATCCGCCCGCTCGACGTACGCCGGAAAGTCGCCGTCGATGAGGTAGGGGTCGCAGGCAATGACCCGCTTGAAGGTATTGCGCGAAATATGCGCCATCCGTTTACCGATGCGCCCCAGGCCGACGATGCCGAGCGTCATTTCGCTGGCGCGTCTCAAGCTTCCCGACGAAAGGTAGTGCCAGGTTCCGGCCTTGACGTCGCGGTTAAACCCGGTGACGTTGCGGATCAGCGCCAGCGCGAGCGACAACGCATGCGTTGCCACCTCGCCGACACCGTAGTCAGGCGAATTCGCGACCCACACGCCATGCTTCGTACAGGCTGCGATATCGACGGTGTCGAAGCCTGCACCGATTCGGCTGACCAGTCCCAACTGAGGCAGCTCGACAATCACCCGCTCGGTGACCGGCGCGTACTGAATCAGGAACGCATCGACATCCTTGCCTGCTGCGATCAGCGCGTCTTCGGTCTTGCAGTTTCCGAGGACGAGCTCGATGCCGGCGGCCTCGAGCACGGCGCGCTCCAGCTTGACGTCGGGGTAATCCTGCTCGGTAAAGAGAACTCGAGTCATGGATGCAATGAGAGTTGAGGCGAGGCAGGAAAATCGGCAAGCGGCGAGCAGCTTGCCGCCCACCGGTCGCCCGAGCGTCGCTCAAGGTACGTGGCGGCCAAGGATTGATCAAGTGCCGCCGCCGAAAACTCGGCGGTCTTTCTCGCGGCGCTATAATCGGCCGCCCTTGCCTTGAGCGCTGATTCGACCGGAGCACTCTGCCCATGCTCGTGCCCACGACCATTGCCGGAAGCCTGCCCAAGCCCGAGTGGCTGGCGCCGGCCCATCAGCTCTGGGCGCCGTGGCTTTTGGAAGGTGAAAAGCTGGCCGAGGGCAAGCGCGACGCGGTACGGCTCGCATTGTTCGACCAGGAACATGCGGGCATCGACATCGTCACCGACGGCGAGCAAACCCGCAGGCACTTCGTCACCACGCTGATCGAGAACCTCGAGGGTGTCGACTTCCAGCGCAAGAGGACGGTCCGCATCCGCAACCGCTACGATGCCGACGTCCCGGTCGTCGTCGGACCCGTTGCGCGTACGCATCCGATCTACGTCGACGACGCGAGTTTCCTGCGCGGCCAGACCGCACGCAGGGTGAAATTCACCTTGCCGGGGCCGATGACCATGGTCGATACCCTCTACGATGACCACTACCGGAGCCGGGAAAAGCTGGCGTGGGCTTTCGCGGAAATCCTGAATGAAGAGGCGCGTGCCATCGAGGCCACCGGCGTCGACGTGATCCAGTTTGATGAGCCGGCGTTCAATGTCTACTTCGACGAAGTGCGGGACTGGGGCCTCGCCGCCCTCGAGCGCGCCGCGCAAGGGCTCAAGTGCGACACGGCCGTCCATATCTGTTACGGCTACGGCATCAAGGCCAATATCGACTGGAAGGCGACCCTCGGCTCGGAGTGGCGGCAATACCAGCGGACCTTTCCACTGCTGGCGCAGTCCTCCATCCGCCAGGTTTCGCTCGAATGCGCCAACTCCCACGTCCCGCTCGAGCTTCTGAGCCTTCTTGCCGGGAAGGACGTGCTGGTCGGAGCCATCGACGTGGCGACCGACCGGGTGGAAACCCCGCAGGACGTGGCCGCAACCCTGAGGGCAGCGCTTGCCTTCGTTCCCGCGAACCGTCTCCACGCCTGCACCAATTGCGGCATGGTGCCGTTGTCACGCGACCTCGCTCGCGCCAAACTGAATGCGTTGGCGGCGGGGGCAGCGCTGGTCCGGAGCGAGCTTTCCTCGTGAATTTGAGGCTTTTGGGGCGATTTTTGCCACCTCGACAGCCGTTTGACCCCGCTGGGGATAGTGCGTATAGTGCCGTTTGTGTTTTGTTTCAAGTACTAAAGCACGACCTGTCAGGCTTCTACGCTGTCGCCGAACGCCGTACTTTCCTGTCCTTGAGATCGAAACATCGGCCGGGTTCGACCCGATTATTTTCTGTTTTAAGGAATTGGAAAACATGGCAACAGGAACTGTAAAGTGGTTTAACGACGCCAAAGGCTTTGGTTTCATTACTCCCGATGGCGGCGGCGAAGATCTGTTCGCACATTTCTCGGCGATCAACATGCCGGGATTCAAGTCGTTGAAGGAAGGCCAAAAGGTGTCGTTCGAAGTCACCACGGGCCCCAAGGGGAAACAAGCTTCCAACATCCAGGCGGTGTAACGCGCTGGTTGTCGCGAAACCATAAAAAGCCGGGCATGCCCGGCTTTTTTTTCGTCCCCGGTAACCGGATCTAGCTAACGTGTGGCTTGGATGTCCCGGCTGTTGAGCGCGATCTGGTCGGCTGAGACCTGAGTCGGGGGCGTCGGCTTGTAGTTGAACAGCAGCGACGCCAAGTCGCCTTTTCTTGCGTCGGCGTCCGTTCTAGTGGGCTCCCGCCGGCTCGCTGACGTCGGCTGGAACCTCGCATCGCATCACTGCACAGTCGCGGCAGTGACTGCGGGCATCCGAAGCGAAGGCTCGGCTCCCGCGTGTTGGATGACGCCGCCGCCAAGGCAGACCTCGCCTTCATAGAGCACCAGATATTGGCCCGGCGTGGGCGCCCATTGCGGAGTGTCGAATGCTGCGCGCCAGCCATCGCTCCCGCAAGCCGCGAGGCGGCACGGTGCGTCGGGCATGCGGTAGCGGGTTTTTGCTGCAAGCGCGATTCCCGGCCGCGGCGGCACTCCCGCAATCCAGTGCACGGGCGCGGTTTCCAGCGCAGTCTCGTAAAGCAGCGGGTGGTCGTGTCCCTGGACGACGATCAATGCGTTTCGCTGCATGTCCTTGCGCGCGACGAACCACGGAGCGCCGACCGCATCACGAACGCCGCCGATTCGCAGGCCCTGGCGTTGTCCGAGCGTGTGGTATGCAAGACCGTTGTGGCCGCCGACAACGCGGCCCTCGGGCGTCTCGATCGGACCCGGCTGCCGCGGCAGATAGCGGGCGAGAAATTCCGCAAACGGTCTCTCCCCAATAAAGCAAATGCCGGTGGAGTCCTTTTTCGCGTGCGTCGGGATGCCCTGCTCGCGAGCTATCGCTCGAACCGTGGTCTTGTTCATCACACCGAGAGGAAACAGCGCCAAGGCGAGCTGCTGCTGTGTCAGCTGATGCAGGAAATAGGTCTGGTCCTTGGTCGAATCGGCCGCCTTGAGCAGCTCGGTCTTTCCCTGGTTGGACCGCAGCCGCGCGTAGTGGCCGGTCGCGATCGCATCCGCGCCGAGCGCTTGCGCGTGATCGAGAAAGGACTTGAATTTGATCTCGCTATTGCACAGCACGTCGGGATTGGGCGTCCGGCCGGCGCTGTAGTCGCGCAGAAAGGATGCGAAAACGCGCTCACGATACTCGTTCGCGAAGTTGACCGCGTCGAAATCGATGCCGATGACGTCGGCGACCGATGCCGCGTCGATCAGATCCTGGCGCGACGTGCAGTGCATGTCGGTGTCGTCGCCTTCCCAGTTCTTCATGAAGACGCCGACGACCTCGTGGCCCTCGCGCTTGAGCAGCCATGCGGCGACCGACGAATCGACGCCGCCGGAGAGACCTACGACGATGCGCTGCTTGGCTTTCATTCGATCAGTTTGGCCGCGTGGTCGCGGCCCCAACAAAAAAGGCAGGAGCTCTCGGCTCCTGCCCTTCTTGTGCCGAGCTCGGGGCTACAAGCGCCACCGAGCCAGCGGCAGGGCTTACTGCCCCTTGGACTTTTGCAGGTCTCTGGACTGGTCGGGCGTCGGCTTCTCCGGTTTCGGGCCTGCCTTCGACGCTGCGGTTGCCGCGGCGCCTTCCTTCGCGTTGAAGTATTCGGTGCCCGATCCCATCGACATGTCCTCGATGGTCGTCAGTTCGGTGCGTCGCTTCGCGTTCGCGCCCTTCCTCGTCGCTGCCTTTTCTTCAGGCGTCATCGCCGCCCATTTGGCCTTCGCCGCGTCCCGCTCGGCCTTCAGCCTCGCCTGCTCGCCAGGGGTGAGAACGAAAGATTGAGTTTTGTCATTACCGACCTGGGCCAGCGCCGGAAGGGAGCCAAACGCAAATGCTCCGACGACTAGTGCAGCAAGCAGCTTGTTCATGTGTTTGTCCTCGTGGTGGTGGGCTCGGGTCTGTCGATTCTTTTCCGCGCTGCCCGAGCCCGTGGTTCGGCGCCTGGAAAGGCCAAAAGCTCAATGATTATATTGAGGTTTGCTGTAGATTGCAACGATCCGCAGCGAATGGAGACTTCGTTGCGGATCTCGACGCATTTACTTCGTTGCGGCGGACTTGGCGGTTGCATCGACCTTGGCCGCCGTGTTCGTCTTTGCGGCTGGACCGGACTTGGCGGTCGTGCCGCTCTTGGCCATCGATTCTGTTTTCGCAATCTTCTTCTTCGCCTTGTTCTTTGCTTTCTTGGCATCGGCCGTCGCCATTTTGTCGGTGGCCAGCGTCTTCATGGCTGCCGAGTCCGACTTCGCCGGCGCGGCCATCGAGCCTAGCTCGCGGCAAGCCGCACGCCGCTGGCGGCGCTGCCGTTGCGGGAGCGAGCGCCCTTTTCCCTAAACTAGCGAGCGCCCTCTCCCAAGCGCGTGGTGGGCGGGCCGTCCGCCGGCGAGCCCCACCATACAAGACCCAGCATTGCCCCCAGAAGCGACCAGAACAGCAAAGCGTTACCGAAGACCATCAGATCGTTGGTTGAATTCTTGACCAGCATCGACAGGACGAGTGCCACGACCGCGGCTGCCCATGCCTTTTCGCGGTTGCCTCGCCGCCGGGCTCGTTGAATGGCAAGCCTCAGAAGCGCGATGTGAAGGTATAGCCACACCGCCAGACCGATCAATCCCACCTCCAGCACGAGCCCAAGCAGCAGGTTGTGCGCGTGGCTTGCCGCGTGAGTATCGATGCGGCGAAACTCGGGATTTTCATCGAGATGATAGGTCTTGGACGGGAGTGCGCGCCCGAATCCGACGCCCAGCCATGGGTGTAGCTTGGCGAGCTCCAGATACGCAGACCAGATTGCCGGGCGCGGGTCCTTGGCGATCATGTCCAGCGCGGCGCTGCGATACATCGTCTGCGGTTCGAGCGAGCGCAAGCGCGAGATCACCTCGACGCTGACCGCCGAAACGATCAGTCCGACGCCGATCACCGCCAGCACCGAACGAGGGTGCAACCTGCCTCGCAACAGGCCGAGCACGATGACGAAGCATGCGAGCGACATGAACAGAGACACGACCAGTGTCCGGCTCTCGCTCATGATGCCGAGCGCGGCGAACGCCGCCAGCCAGATCGCAACCGCGGCGCGATAGAGCGCTTTGCGCGAGGTCAGCAGAACCAGGAACAAGGGCACCGTGACAAAGGCGACAAAGGTGCTCAGATCGACGGTGTCGCCGGCCTTCCACGCGAGCCATCCGACTATCCCCGGGGCGGGCGCATCGGCCTTGGGATCGATCGGCGCAATGATGGCCGCGATGGTTGTCGCCAGCGACATCAGCGTGCCGGCGCCCGCGCCGATGGTCAGCGCCAGGCGACCCTCGCGCGAGCGGACGAGCATGAAGCTGGCCAGGAAGAGCACGAACGGGTAAAGGAGATCGGTGCGAAAGCTCCGGAAGGAGACGGCCGGCAGGGCCGACCATAGGATCGATAACGCCGCGAAGCCGAGCCAGGCGAGCCACGGCACGAGTGTCGGGTTGTCCTTCCACAACGCGGTCCTGAAGTGCAATGCCGCGGTACCCGCGATAAAGCCAACCAGCGCGTTGCGCAGGCCGGTGACATGCGCGAGCGGAAGAATCGCGAGCAGCGTGCCGACGAACACGCAAAGCGCGCGGAAGGCGATTGCGCGGGAATCGATCATTACGCCGACAGGCGATTCAGTCGCACTTCGACCGCGTGATGCGCACCGTCGTCGACGAGGGAAATCACCGGATCGTCTTGTGCGACGCCGTCGACGGTCACCGTGGACTCGCCTTTCGAGACCCCGAGCTGCGCGACAGTAATGTGATAGATCGTATTCCCATGGCGGTAGTCCACGGCATACGTCTCCCAATCAGCGGGAACGCACGGCGCCAAGCGCAGCTTGTCCTTCTCCACGGTCAGTCCCAGAAGCGTTTCCAGGATCAGGCGGTATAGCCATCCGGCAGAGCCCGTGTACCACGACCACCCGCCGCGGCCAGTGTGTGGCGGGACTGCATAAACATCGGCCGCGACGACGTAGGGCTCGGTCTTGTAGACCGCCGTGGCCTCCGCCGTTCGTGCATGGTTAACCGGGTTGATCATCGCCAGGAGTTCCCACGCGCGCTGCCGATCACCCAACGCCGCGAATGCCATCGTTGCCCAGATCGCGGCGTGCGTATATTGGCCGCCGTTTTCGCGCACACCCGGAACGTAGCCTTTGATGTAACCGGGATTCATCGGTGATTGATCGAACGGCGGCTCGAGAAGCAGAACCAGCGCCGCGTCTCGCCGAACGAGGTGCGCATCCACGGCCTCCATGGCCAGTCGCGGGCGCTCGCCCGTGCCGGCGCCGGACAATACCGACCAGCTCTGCGCGATGGAATCGACTCGGCATTCGGTATTGACGGCCGAGCCGAGCGGCGTTCCATCGTCAAAGTATGCGCGGCGGTACCAGAGCCCGTCCCAGCCGTGTTGCTCGATGTTCTGTCTCAGGGCGACCGCAGCGGTCTCGCAGCGTTCGACAAACAGGGTGTCGCCGCGCCGCATCGCGATGCCGGCGAACTGAACGAGGACCTCATAGAGGAAGAACGCCAGCCAGACGCTTTCGCCCTTGCCGCCAAAACCAACCAGATTCATCCCGTCGTTCCAGTCGCCGGTACCCATCAGCGGAAGCCCATGTTCGCCGAATCGCAGGCCGTGTACCACGGCGCGCTTGCAATGCTCATACAGGCTCGCTGCCTGTTCCGATCTGACCGGCAGGTCGTAATACGAATCCTCCTCGATGCCGACGGTCCGGCCCTCGAGGAAGCGCGCCGACTCGTCCAGGATGCCAACATCGCCCGTGGCCACGACGTAACGACACGTCGCAAGGGGCAGCCAGAGGTAGTCATCCGAGCAGCGCGTGCGCACGCCGCGGCCCGCCGGCGGATGCCACCAATGCTGGACATCACCTTCCACGAACTGGCGCGCCGCGCAGCGCAGGAGGTGCTCGCGAAGCAGAGCAGGCTCGGCGTGAACGAGCGCCATCGCATCCTGGAGCTGGTCGCGAAATCCGAACGCGCCGCTCGACTGATAATAACCGCTGCGGCCCCACAGGCGACACGCCAGGATCTGATACGGCAGCCAGCCGTTGGCCAGCACGTTGAGCGATGGATCGGGCGTCTTCACCTGCACGGTGCCGAGTGTCCGTTGCCAGTACTGTTGCACCTTCTCCAGCGCGTCGCGAGCCGCCGCCGAGCCGCGGAAACGCTGGATCAACTTGCGAGCATCGTCCCGGTTGCGCCCGATGCCAAGGCGAAAAATGACCTCGGAAACCTGACCCTCCCCCAGCTCAAATGGAACCCGGATCGCGCCGCAGGGGTCGAGCGCCGGTCCGACCCGCCCCGAGAGCTTCGCCCAGCCCATCGCAGCCGGATTGTTGAGTGCACCGTTGCGTCCGATGAACTCGGTTCGATCGCCGGTCATGCTACTGGCGACAGCGTCGGTGTCGAAGAAGGCAATCCTTCCGACGAATTCGCTGTTGTACGGATTCCTCGCCAGCAGCCCTCCGGTCGCACCGTCGACTTCCGTCGTGACGTGCATCCCCGTTTTTGCCCTCAGATCGCCCAGCACCCACTCGACGTAGCCGGTGGCGGAAAGCTGGCGCGGCCGCCCCGATTCATTGCGAACTTTCAACACCGCGAACTTGACCGAAGCATCCAGCGCAACGTAGATCCACAGTTCCGAATGAATCCCTTCCTCGCTGTGCTCGAACACGCTGTATCCAAACCCGTGCCGAGTGCAATAGGGCGCCGCGCCGCACCTGGGTAGCGGAGTCGGCGACCAGAAGGAGCCGCTCTCCTCGTCACGGAGATAAAACACCTCGCCGCCAGAATCGCTCACCGGATCGCCATGCCAGGGCGTGATGCGAAATTCATGCGCGTTCTCGCCCCAGGTATACGCCTGCCCGCTCTCCGTGATCACCGTCCCGAACTCCGGATTTGCGATCACGTTCGACCACGGAACTGGAGTCGATCGTGCCTGTCCCGTGGTGATGACGTACTCGCGTCCGTCCGTGGCAAAGCCGCCAAGCCCATTGTCGAAGAGCAGCGATCTGGCCGTCGCCTCGACCGCACGCGCGGAGTCAGAGCGACGGACGAGCAAGGACCCGGTGCGCGCAGGCGGCGGCTCGGGAGGCGCGCGACGGGTAACCTGGTCCGCGAAACTGCCTTTGCTGTCGGAGATGAATACTCGCGCGACGCTTTGCATCAGGATGCGATCCTCGGCGGCGATCTGCTCGGCGCGACGGACGAATATGCCTCCCGGTCGATCGAGCACGTGGGCCTCGACACCCCCGGCGACCAATCCCATGATCTGGTCGTGCAGCAGTTGCCGGTAGCCCGAATGGTCCTCGTTCCAGATCATTAGATCGACCGCCAGACCCTTCAGACGCCAGTACGCATGCGCTTGCACCATTTGCCGAACCAGGTCGACGTTGGTCGCATCGCTGATCTGCAGCAGAACAATGGGCAGGTCGCCGGAAATGGCATAACCCCATAGACCCGACTGCCCGCGCTGATTGTTGCGCAGAATGCCGGCTTCGGCGCGCAATGAGGCATTGGCGTAAAGCACCGAGCCGGCGAGACGGCCGAAAAGCTGCGCGTCGGCTTCGCTCGCGTTGAGTTGCCTCAGCACTACGAGGCTGTGGGTCCAAGCCAGATCGAACACGCGATCGGCCAGATGCGGATCCTGGTACTTCTCGACCAGCGAGAGCACGGCCTCGCGCGAGTCACCGACGCCGGTGACAATGTCGATGGTCGCGGATTCTCCCGCGCCGAGGGTCAGCCGCTGCCGAATGGCCACGATGGGATCCAGGACCGAGCCTGCGCTGCCTGAGAGCGGCGCCGAATCGAGCATGGCCCGAGGGGCAAGAACGCTCTTCCCGCGGCCGACGAATTGCATGCGGTCGGTCTCGTAGGAGCAAGCTCCGGCGGCGGCGCCATGCACCGCCATCAGATGAAACATCCACGGAGCGGGGTCGCTCGGCCCGCGCGGGCGACGGGTGCAAAGGATCGCGTGCCTCTTGTCCAGTATCTCCGTCTGCACGAAGAGATTGCCGAATGCCGGCGCCTGGGCATCGCTCGCCGCTGTCGCCAGCACGACTTCGGCATAGGTGGTGATTTCTATGCTCCGCCGTGTCCGTGCACGATTGGTGATGCGCACGCGTCGCAGCTCGATATCGTCTTCGGGCGATACCGTAATCTCGGTATGCGTATCGAAATCGTAGTCGCGACGGCGAAATTCGACGCGCCCTTCGGAAAAAATCACCTCGTAGCGCTTCGATGGCTTCAATGTGGGCTGGTGAGCAGTCGACCAGAACTCGCCGCTGGTCACATCGCGCAGGTAACAGAAGCTGCCCCAGTTGTCGCAAGTGCTGTCCTCGCGCCATCGGGTCACCGAGAGGTCCTTCCAGCGACTGCTGCCGCCACCTGCGTTGGTGACCATAACGTGGTATCGGCCGTTGGAGAGGAGCTGAACTTCCGGAATCGGCGTATCGGGAGTGACGAGGATGCGCGTCGGCATCTCGGGAGATTCCTCCGCCGCGCGGATTTGTGGAAGCTCGGCCGCGTGCGCGTGCAACGCGGTTGCTCTTGGAATTCGCTCCTGGAGCAGCAGCATCGTCGCCTGGAACAAGGGGTCGGACTCGAAGCGCCGCTGCATCGGGCGACCCAACAGCAAGTACGCCAGGGAAAGCAGGGTCATCCCCTGGTGATGAGCCATGAACGAGCGAACCACGGCACGCGATTCTCCGCGCCGCAGTCGTGAAGGCGTGTAGTCGATCGCTTCGTAGAATCCATACTTGCCCGCCAGTCCTTCGGCAGCTAGCTGCTGCAGATTCAAACACGCCGCCTCGGGCGCGACCATCAACGCCAGCGCGGAAGCGTAAGGTGCGACGACCAGATCCTCGCTCAGACCGCGCTTGAATCCAAGTCCCGGGACGCCGAACGCGCGGTACTGGTAGTTGAGGTGAACATCGACAGTGTTGTATCCGCACTCGGAAATGCCCCACGGCACGCCACGCTGGCCGCCATACGCGATCTGCCGATCGACCGCTGCCTTGCAGGTCTGGTCGAGCAGTGTGTTTTCGAAAGTCG
>DASZZK010000278.1:0-10494 GCA_035544975.1 Casimicrobiaceae bacterium
ACCCAGTGCCAGGCAATGTCATGTTGCGCGGCCGCGTGGTCGAGCGCCTGCCACAAATCCGCGTTCTTCACCGCTTTCCGGGCGCTGGTCTTCCAGCCGTTGCTCTTCCACGTGTGTATCCATCGCTCGATACCCTGCTTCACATATTGCGAGTCGGTGTAGATCTCGACCGGGCATCGCCGCTTCAGGCTGTCCAGCGCGCGGATCACCGCGGTAAGTTCCATCCGATTGTTGGTCGAGTGCGCCTCGCCACCGAAGAGCTCGCGCGTCTTGCCGTTGTACTGCAGCAGCGCTCCCCATCCTCCCGGGCCCGGATTGCCCTTGCACGCGCCGTCGGTGTAGATGATCACCGGCGCGCTCATGCGCGGCAGCTCATTCGGCAGACTCGGCGACCTGCTCCCGTACCTGCCGGGCCGCCGGCGCCAATGCCTTTTTTCGCACCCGTCGCGCCCACGTTGGCGTGATCACGCGCATGCCCAGCACCCGCTTGGTCGCGCGCAGGAAATAGACTCCGCCGGCAACGGGCCACCAGCGATCGCCCGCTTTTTCGAAAAAGCCAAAGCGCTTGAGCCACTTTTCCTGTTTGAACGGCGGCACATAGCAATCGAGTCGGCCGCCGGCGACTTCAAACCCAAGCAGGGCGAGCCAATCCTTCAGCCGGTAGAGCGTGATGAAGTTGCCGTTCCACGGCATCGCCTGCTCGCGGCCGAAATACCTTTTGGCACCGAACAGGCTGAACGGATTGAAACCGGCGATCAAGAGCTGTCCTTCCGGTCGCATGACCCGATAGATCTCGCGCAGCAACTGGTGCGGCTCGTCGGTGAATTCGAGCGCGTGGGGCAATACGATAAGATCGGTGCTGTTTTCGGCGAACGGCAGCCAGTGCGGGTCGGCGAGCACCTGCGCGGGCTCCTCGAGGTCGACGCTGCACCGGGTAGTGATGCGTGACGAGCGGAGGAACGGGCTTTCGGGCAGGCCAATCTGCAATGCCTGGTAGCCGAAGATGTCCGCCAGCGTGCGGTCGAAATACGCCTGCTCGCGGGATTGCAGATAAGCCCCGAGCGGGGTTGCGAACCACGCGGCCAGCGTACCGGTTGACAGGACGCTTGCCTCTATCGAAGATTCCGCCATGCCTACAATTATCCCCATCCCCGCGTTCGCAGACAACTACATCTGGCTCCTGCGACACGATGCCAAGGCCGCGGTCGTCGATCCAGGCGACGCAGCGCCGGTCATCGAGCACCTTGAGCGTGAAGGCATCGAGCTTTGCGCAATCGTCAATACGCATCATCACGGCGACCACGTCGGCGGCAACCACGGGCTCCTCGCACGCTGGCCGGTGCCCGTTTTCGGGCCCGCGCGCGAACAGATTCCCGGCCGCACCCGCGCGCTTGGCGAGGGCGATACGTTCACGCTGCCGGGGATCGGGCTGGAGTTGTCGGTTCTCGATATACCGGGACACACTTCCGGGCATATTGCGTGTGTCGGAAGGGATGTCGTGTTCTGCGGCGACACCTTGTTCGCCGCCGGATGCGGACGGCTGTTCGAGGGGACGCCGGCGCAGATGCTCTCATCGCTCGACAAGCTCGCCGCGCTGCCGCCCGGCACACGCGTCTATTGCGGACACGAGTACACAGTCTCGAACCTTCGCTTCGCGCTCACTGTCGAACCGCAAAGCGCAGCGTTGCGCGCGCGTCTGGTGCGCGATCAGGCGAAGCGTGACCGTGGTGAGCCGACGCTTCCGTCGACCATTGGCGAGGAGGGCGAGACCAATCCGTTTTTGCGGACTTCCGATGCGGCGGTTCGCGCCGCGGCGGTCCGCCACGCCGGGCGCGATTTGCCCGATCGCGTTGCGGTATTCGCGGAGCTTCGCGCCTGGAAGAACGCATTCTGACGATATCGGGCACGCCCGATCGCATGGCCATATTGGCCGGAGCTTCGCGCGTGAAAGAACGCATTCTGACGATGTGCGGCACATCGGGCGCGATTTGCCCGATCGCGTGGCCCTGTTGGCCGGAGCCTCGCGCCTGGAAGAACGCACTCTCACCACGACCATTCCGGACGCAATCTGCCCGACCGCGTGCCCATATTGGCCCGCTTCGTGCATGCAATAATCATTCTGGCCTTTGCTTGACGTGCCGTATCGGTGACCCCTAACATCCCGGCACGTCGTTCTTCATCAAGGCGTATTTGACACTTGCTCAGACATCTCGGATTGCCGCTGCGATTTTGACGCTTGCGCTGGCTGCCTGCGCGAGCGTTCCAGCGACCCCTCCCGCATCAGTGCCGGCGCCCGCCCCGGCTCCAGCGCCGGAGCCCGCAGCTGTCCTCAATCCGCCGCCGCTTGCCACGTTCCCGGCCGAGGATGAATTGCCGGCGATGCGCGCGACCGGCGGCGACCCGGATTCCGTCACCAACCTTACGCTGCAACTACGCTCCGAGTACGGCGATCTCTGGGAGAGGATCCGCCGCGGCTTCACCTTGACGGACCTCGATACGCCTCAAGTCAAGCAGGCCGAGGAGTGGTATGCGTCGCGTCCCGATTACATGGCGCGCATGGTCGAGCGCAGCCGCCGATACCTGTACTACATCGTGATCGAGGTCGAAAAGCGCGGCATGCCCCTCGAAGCCGCGCTGCTGCCGATGATCGAGAGCGCGTACAACCCGATGGCGTATTCGACCAGCCGCGCGTCCGGCATCTGGCAGTTCATTCCCTCGACCGGGAAGTCTTACGGCATGAAGCAGACATGGTGGATGGACGAGCGGCGAGACGTCGTGGCCGCCACCGGCGGGGCGCTCGATTATCTGCAAAAGCTCTATGCCGAATTCGGCGATTGGTACCTGGCCCTCGCCGCGTATAACTGGGGCGAAGGCTCGCTGCGCCGCGCCATCGACGCCAACCAGAAGCGCGGCCTGCCGACCGATTACTTAAGCCTGCCGATGCCGGCGGAAACGCGAAATTACGTGCCCAAGCTGCAAGCGGTCAAGAATATCGTCCGTGACCCGGAGTCGCACAATCTCGAGCTTGCGCACATCCCGGAGGCGCCCTATTTCACCGTGGTGCGAACGAACCGGAAGATGGACGTCAAGATTGCCGCGGAGCTGGCGGAGATGCCGCTGGAGGAGTTCCTGTCACTCAACCCGCAGCACAACAGGCCGGTGATCGCGGGCGCCGACGAGACGACGATCCTGCTGCCTTACGACAAGGCGGAGCTGTTCGCGTCGAAGCTGGCGCTGTCCCATCAGCCGATGGTCACCTGGCAGGCATACAAGACCAAGTCCAACGAAACCTTGCCCCAGCTCGCCCTGCGCTTCGGCCTCTCGCTGGAAACGCTGCGCACCGTCAACGGCATCGGCGCACGGGCCACCGTTCCCGTCGGTCATGCGCTGCTGGTGCCGACGCAGGCACCCAACGACGCCACCGTAGCGAGCCTCCAGAACGCGGTGTTTACGACCGTGGCAAGCGCGCGAACGCTCTACCATCGGGTTCGCAAAGGGGAAACGCTGTCGTCGATCGCGGCGCACTATGCGGTGAGCGCGCAGGAGTTGAAGGGATGGAATGTCGGGATGAACCCGAAGATGATCGCCGGCCAGCGTTTGCGAGTCATCAGTGATATCGCGTCGGCCGGAACGAGCTCGAAGCAAAGAAGGACCAAGGCAGTTCGGCCGGCGCCCGTCAACAAGACTGCATTGGCCAAACCGGCCTGGAGCAGAGGAAAGGCACCGCCCGCCAACCGCCTCTGATACGCCCGGCACCCCCGCGCCTAAAACAAAACAGGCGACACTTTCGCATCGCCTGTTTTGAGGTCCATCGCAGTCTTGCGACGGACGTTAGCCGCGGAAACCTTATCTCTTTTTCGCGGATTTCTTCTTTGCGGCCTTCTTTTTGGCCGGTTTGCGCTTGGCAGCCTTCCTCTTCGGGGCGGCCTTCCTCTTCTTTGCGGCCTTCTTCTTCGCTGGTTTGCGTTTGGCGGCCTTCTTCTTGGCCGGTTTGCGCTTGGCAGCCTTCTTCTTCGTCGCCGCTTTCTTCTTGCCTGCCTTCTTCTTGGCGGGCTTGCGCTTTGCAGCCTTCTTCTTCGTCGCGGCCTTCTTTGCCTTCTTCTTTGGGGCGGCCTTCTTCTTCGCCGCCTTCTTCTTGGTGGCGGCCTTCTTCTTCGCTGCCTTCTTCTTCGGCGCCGCGGACGGTGCCGAAGGTGTCGCCATGGTCATCATGTCAGCCATCTTTGGTTCTCCTGTCTGAGTTGCTATAACTGTTATGAGTGCTTCTGTTTCATCGCAGGCTTCTTTGTATCCGTCTCAAGACTTTTGTTGCCGCTCTTGACAAACGCATTGACACCTGCTGCCTGAATTCTAGCCAATTTTTTTCGAAATACAAGATTTAATTGCAGTTTCAGGTGACGCTGCACGTCAGTGTTGCGATTTTGCACACTGCAAATTCGATGCGAATTCGCGAATTCATCGCGCTTCAGGGCAGCAAGGATTCATGTGCGAAGAGTTCCTCGACGGTCTCGCGCGGGCGCACCAGATGCGCCGTTTCGCCGTCGACAATGACCTCCGCGCCACGCGCTCGCGAGTTGTAATTCGAGCTCATGGCCATCGCGTACGCGCCTGCGGAAAGTATGGCGAGCAGATCGCCTTCGGCGAGTGCCAGCATGCGGTCGCGAGCAATAAAATCGGCGCTCTCGCATACCGGCCCGACCACCTGCCATAGCTGCTCCAGCTCGGTGCGCGGGACCACCGGCCACACGCCATGCCACGCGTCGTAAAGCGCTGGCCGAAGCAGGTCGTTCATGGCCGCATCGACGATGGCGAAGTTTCGCAACCGACCGGGTTTGAGGTAGCTAACGCGCGTCAGCAGCACGCCTGCGTTGCCGACCAGGAAACGCCCGGGCTCGAAAAGCAGCTTGAGTAGCCGGCTGCCGAGGAGGCGGCGGATCGCGAGCGCATATTGGTGCGGGTCGACTGCTTCCTCGTCGCGGTAGCGGATGCCGATGCCGCCGCCGAAGTCGATGTGCTCGAGCCGGATGCCGTCCGCCGAAAGCCGGTCGACCAGCGCAAGCACCTTCGCCGCCGCCTGGAGATGAGGATCGAGCCCGACGATCTGCGAGCCGATGTGCATGTCGATTCCGCGCACTTCGATGTTGGCGAGGCCGGCGGCGCGCCGGTAGAGAGGCAGCGCGTCGTCGAATGCCACGCCGAACTTGCTTTCCTTGAGTCCGGTCGAGATGTACGGATGCGTCCCGGGATCGACATCGGGATTGACGCGAATGCTCACCGGTGCCCGCTTGCCTGCCTGCCGGGCGGTGGCGTCGAGGTGATCGAGCTCGCTCGCCGATTCGACATTGAAGCAATGGATGCCAAGCTCGAGCGCGCGGCGCATTTCCTCCGTGGTCTTGCCGACGCCCGAAAAAACGATCTTGTGGGGATCGCCGCCGGCCGCGATGGCCCGCGCCAGCTCCCCGCCGGAGACGATGTCGAAGCCGCTTCCCAGACGCGCCAGCAGGTTCAGCAGCGCGAGGTTGGGGTTGGCTTTCACCGCGTAGCAAACGAGGTGCGGTGCATCGGCGAAGGCGCCGTCGAATTGCCGGTACGCGTCTTCCAGCGCGGCGCGTGAGTAGACGAAGCAGGGCGTGCCGAAGCGGGCGGCAATGTCGGCAAGCGAAACGCCTTCGGCGGCAAGCACGCCGCCGCGATAGTCGAACGCTTTCACGGCTTCCGGTCGCCTGGAACAGGCGCAGGTGCTACGGGCGGCGCGGCCCGAGGTGGCGCGGACGCAGCTGGCGGCGACGATACTGGAGCCGGCATTTCCGGCGTTGTTTCAGGTGCGGTTTGAGGTATCGAGGCGGGTGCGCCAGGTTTTGCTGGCGGCAGCTTCAGCGGACCTTTGATGCCGCACGAGACGATCGCGAATCCGGCGAGCGAGACGATGATGGTAGCGGCGAAACGGCGTAACATCCGGCTCTCTTGAGCTCTATGCGCTCGGTGCGCTCAATACGATTGCAAAGCCATCGACGAGCAGTCTATCACGCGACGCGGGGACGATTGCATGACCACCGAGAGTGAATTCGTCGCGCTGGCGGACAGGGTGCTGATGTCGATCGGCGCCGCGCTCGACGTCGCGGCGGATACCTCGGATGCCGATCTGGATTGGTCGCTCAACGACGGTATCCTGACCATCGATTGCGGTGAAGGCGGCAAAGTCATCGTCAACCGCCACGTGCCCAACCGCGAGCTGTGGGTCGCCGCCAAATCCGGTGGATTTCATTTCAAGGACGATGCCGGCGTGTGGCGCGACACCCGAACGGGCGAAGCGCTGGCGGCGGTTCTGGCGCGGCTTTTGCAAGCGCAGAGCGGCGTCCAAATCGAGTTCGTCTTGCCGGACCAAGCCAGCCGCTAGCCGAGCACAGGGGTCAGTGCGTCGAGCTCACGGCGCGCTTCCACGTGGCCGGGGAGTAGCGATTCGACCAGCGCCCAGAAACGCGGCGAGTGGTTGAGCTCGACCAGATGCGCGACCTCGTGGGCGATGACGTAATCGGCGATCGCGGGCGGCAGTTGCACCAGACGCCAGTGCAGCCGTATTTCTCCCTTGTGATTGCAGCTGCCCCACTGCGTGCGGGCGCTGGAGAGCTTTACCGGCGGCGCGATACCCGTCACTTGGCTGGCAAAATGCAAGACCCGCGGTGCGAGCAGCGCCAGCGCCTGTTCTTTGAGCCACCGGCCAACGAAGGCCGCAATTTCGCCCTCGTCGCCCGGGTTGGGATGCAGGACGGTGAGGTGCAGCAAGTCGGCGGCGATGGTCTTCTTGCGTGCCGGAAACAGCGCGAGCGTCAGCGGACGGCCGCGGTAGAGCAAGGCCGCACCTTCGCGCCACTCCGCCGGAAGTGCCTCCTTGTCGCGTCCGCGCCACTCGGCCAGCGTCTTGATCACCCACTCCGCGCGCTCTCTTAACGCGAGCTCTATCTCGCGTATCGAAACCCAGGACGGCGCGCGTACGCTGAGCCCGCTGTGATCGATCACCATGCCGATGGATCGGCGCCGCGCTCGATGGAGGCGGTAGTCGATGTCCTGGGTGCACAGCGTGACGCTGCGCACGCTCCCGGTGGTGCTGCGAGCGCCAGTCAGGCGCGCGCAGTCACTCGCGGATCGAGCGGATTTCCCAGTCGTGCGACCTCGTCTTCGATCCAAGCCTCGACCTCGTTGATCAGTCGCTGCATGTCGTGACCCACAGCGCGAATCGGCGGGCCAATCGAGACGGTGATCGTCCCGGGACGCTTGCCGAGTCTGCCCTTCGGCCACAAATAGCCGGCATTATGCGCTACCGGCACGATGGGCACCCCGAGCGCGACGGCAAGCCGCGCGCCTCCGGTCTTGTAGTGTGCGCGTGTGCCTGCCTTGATTCGCGTTCCCTCGGGATAGACGACGATCCAGAAACCCTGCGCGAAGCGTTCGCGGCCCTGGGTGATGATCTGCGTCATCGCGTCCTGGCCGCTGGTGCGGTCGATGGTGATCGGCGACGCCAGCGCGAAGGCCCAGCCGAAGAAAGGAATGGAAAGCAGTTCCTTCTTGGCGACGAAAGCCAGCGGCGGAAAAAGAAAGTTGAGCGCCAGCGTCTCCCAGGTCGATGAATGCTTGGACATCACGATATGGGGGTCGCTCGACCGCGGAATGTTTTCGGCGCCGATCACCCGATGGCGAATGCCGCAGATCCAGCGCGCGGCGACAAGATTGGTGCCGCACCAGACGATAATGAACTTGAAGCGCGCGATCGGTGGCAGCCAGAATAGAAGAAGGACGAGCACCGCCCAAATCGGCGTAAAGACCAGCTGGAACAGTACAAACAGCAGCGAGCGAAGCTCGGACATCGTCAGGTCGCGCGTCAGTCGCCGGCCAGCAGCGCGGTGGCGACGAACGCGAGGTCGGGGAAGATGATCGTATTGGCCGGAAAGACGCCGTCGCGCAGCGTCTTTTCGCCCTTTCCCGAAAGGACCAGGATCGGCTGCGCCTCGACCGCCGCTGCGGCCTGGAGGTCGCGCACACTGTCGCCGACACAAGGCACCCCGGTCATATCGACGCCAAATCGATTGCCGATCTCGGTGAACATTCCCGGCTTGGGCTTGCGGCACTCGCAGGCCGAATCCGCCGTGTGCGGACAATAAAACAAGGCATCGATGCGGCCGCCGAGGTGCGCCAGCGCCTTGTGCATCTTGTCGTTGATCGCAATCAGCGTCGCCATGTCGAACAGGCCGCGTCCGAGCCCCGATTGGTTGGTCGCAACTACCACGCGGAAACCGGCGTGATTGAGCCTGGAGATCGCCTCCAGGCTGCCCGGGATCGGGCGCCATTCGTCGGGCGACTTGATGAACTGGTCGCTGTCGTAATTGATCACGCCGTCGCGGTCGAGCACGATGAGCTTGGCCTGCCGGGTGTGCGGTGCAGATTCGTAGAACTGGACCACGGCTCTGGTATCTTAAGACGCGAGTTTGGAAATGTCGGCGACCTGGTTCATCGCCTCGGAAAGACCGCGCAGCAACGCCAGGCGGTTGGCCCGCAGCGCACCGTCGTCGGCCATGACCAGCACGTCGTCGAAGAACCGGTCGACGCAGGTCCGCGCCGAGGCGAGCGAGCGCAGCGCGGCGGTGTAGTCGCCACGTTTGACATGATCGCGCACGATCGGAAGCAACTCCTGAACGGTCGAGTAAAGCTCTTTTTCGGCACCATCGACGAGCAACGCGCGGTTGACCGCCGGCGCCACTTCACTTTCGTTTTTGCGCAGTATATTGCCGATCCGTTTGTTGGCCGCGGCGAGGGCTTCGGCCTCGGGAAGCGTGGCGAAGGTGCGGATAGCGTCCATTTGCGCGGGGACGAGGTCGATACGGGAAGGCCGCAAGCTCAGCAAGGCGTCGACGTGGTTGGTACTGTAACCCTGGTCGCGCAGGTAGGCACGCAAACGCTCGAGCAGGAATGTGCCGACCTCCTCGGACCGGCGCTCGACACCCGGCACCCCGCTCGCCGCCTCGAAAGCAATCTCCACAAGCTCGAGCAGCGACAGCGGCAATTGTTTCTCCATCAGGATGCGCAATACGCCGAGCGCTGCGCGCCGCAAGCCAAACGGGTCCTTGTCGCCGGTCGGTGCATTTCCGATACCGAACATTTCAGCGATGGCCAGCAGCTTGTCGGCCAGCGCCACGCTTTGCGCAATTGCGTCGGCCGGAAGCGCGTCGCCCGCGAACCTGGGCCAGTAATGCTGCTCGATCGCAGCCGCGACCGCGGGCTTCTCGCCATCGTGCGCGGCATAGTAGCGGCCCATGACGCCTTGCAGCTCGGGGAACTCGGACACCATGTCGGTCAATAGATCGGCCTTGGCAAGCATCGCGGCACGGTCCGCCAGCGCCGGGTCGGCACCGAGCATTTTCGCGATCCGTGACGACAGAAAACGCAGTCGATCCAACCGTTCTGCCATCGTACCGAGCTTGTTGTGATAGCGCACGCCAGCGAGCTTGTCGACGCGCGACGCGAGGGTCTGCTTGCGGTCCTGGTCGAAGAAGAATTTGGCATCCGCAAGCCGCGCGCGCAGCACGCGCTCGTTGCCGCGAATGATTTCCGCCGGATCGTGGGTCTCTATGTTGCTGACCAGAAGAAAACGGCCCTGCAAGCTGCCATCCGGGTCGGCGAGCGCGAAGTACCGCTGGTTCCGCTGCATGGTGAGAATGAGACACTCCTGCGGTACGTCGAGGAATGCCGCATCGAAGCCGCCGGTGTAGACCTTGGGCCATTCGACCAGCGCAGTCACTTCGTCGAGCAGCGCCTCTGGCATGATCACCCGTGCGCCTGCCGCCGCGGCCTCGAGCCCGGCGACGATTTTGGCGCGGCGCTCGCCAAAGCTGACCATGACCTTGCCCTCGGCAGCGAGCGTGGGCGCGTAGGCCTCCGCGGTCGCAAGGTCGATCTCGGCGCGGCCGATAAAGCGGTGGCCCCGGGTCACGCGTTGGGCATGAAGACCGAGCGTCGACACCGGAACGACGTTTGCTCCGTGCAATGCCACCAATCCGTGCGCCGGCCGCGCGAACTTGACGGTCGTGCCATCCGGACGCTGGTAGCTCATCACTTTCGGAATCGGCAGCTTGGTCATGGCCTCGTCGAGCGTTTCCTGCAAGCCCGCGGACAGCGTAACCCCTGCCGTGACGCCTTCGTGGAACAGCGCTTCGGCTTTGCCATCGGATTCGCGGGTGAGCGTGCTGTCGTCGACGAGTCCTAGTGTCAAGAATTTCTTCAGCAGCGCTGCTGTTGGTTTGCCGCTGCTATCGTAGGCAACGCTTGCCGGCAACACCTTTTGCTTGAAGCGCTGGTCTTCGGCCTTGGGCAGCACATGCGAAACGGTGACCGCAAGGCGACGAGGGGTCGCGTACGCAGACGCGGTGTTGCTCTTGCCGACAAGGCCCCGTTTCGCCAGACCGCTCGCAATCCCGGAGGCAAACGCCTCTCCAAGCACCTTCA
>DASZZK010000279.1:0-1981 GCA_035544975.1 Casimicrobiaceae bacterium
GCGTCGGCGCGGCCTCCCGCGACCAGATGCGCCAAAGCTGCGGATGGTCGGGGAATGCCCGGCGCGACAGACCCTCGGCGGCCATGAACACCAGCGCGAGGCCAAGCGAGCCGACAAGAAACACAAGCAACGCGATGCCGAATTGCGACCCCCAGAAAACCCATACCGGCTGCGCCGTGTCGTAAGAAAACCAGGCCTGCGTTGCGTTGGCGAGCATCGCCAACGCATTGATGCCGGCGACGATCGCGCCGGCAACGAGCGCGCACTTCCACAGCAGCGCTCGCCGCCGCAGCAGCCACAAGGTGCCGAGGATGCAACCTCCGATCCCGTAAAACGCGAAAGCGGCATACGACGCCACTTTGGCGATCGTCTCGTTGTTGGAGCGCATTTCCTGAAAACGAAGCTTGAATGCTTCCGGAACGTAAACGTAGTGCGAGACCTCGGAGAGGCGGTTGCCGGCAACACCAAGCCGCATCCGGAAGCGGCCGTCACCGAGCGGTTCGTGCTCGCGCTCGTACACAAATGCGTGATCGACGCGGCCGCCGGACCGCCGCACGTCAGACTGTTCGAGCAGCTTGTAGGGCACGAAATCGACCGCCCAGTCGTCGCGAGCGCGAGCCTCGGCGATGGCGCGCGCTGCATTCGTGTCGAGCGCAGCGCCGGGCTCCGCTTCGGGCAGCTTCAACTGAAATCCATACGGCAAGCCGTCGGGCCTGAAGCGCACGCGCGCCTCGGCGGTCTCGCTCGGCCTGAACAAGCGTACTTCCCACCAATACGGCGCGTAGATCTTTCCCGTCAGCAGCTCGGCAAACTTGGCCTTGCCGCCCGCATCGAGCTCGACAAAGTTCTGGGTCGCGCCGTCGTGGGTGAACAAGGCCGCGCGCCGCGCACCGAGCGGCGCCAGATCGAGCTTGCCGGCAAGCGCGCTGGCGCGATCGAGCGCGTCGTCGCGCGTCATCTTGACGTCGAGCTTGATCAGCGGCAGCGCCTGCGGAAAAAAGCGCCACGCGAACGCCGCCGACAACATGGAGATCACGGCGAATGCGATCCAGAATGCGGGCTTGCGGGTGATTGCTGTCATCGCGGCAGGATCGCTATTGCATTCGATTGTGCGTCGCGAGAAACGGATGGGCGTTGCGCGGGGAAATCCGGCGGCCGCAGCCAGCGTACCATCGGCCGGATACTGCCCGCCTCGCCGTGGAGCGGCGAAACGCCTGGGACACCTGCGCCGGCAGCGTCAGTCAACCGCCTTGACCAGATCCTCGACAACCTTCTTGGCGTCGCCGAACACCATCATCGTCTTGTCCATGTAGAACAGCGGATTGTCGAGGCCGGCGTAGCCGGATGCCATCGAGCGCTTGTTGACGATGACCGATTTCGCCTTGTACGCCTCGATGATCGGCATGCCGTAGATCGCGCTGCCCTTCTGTTCGGCGAGCGGATTGACGACGTCGTTGGCGCCGAGGATCAGCGCCACGTCGGCTTGCGGGAACTCGCTGTTGATGTCTTCCATTTCGAATACCTGGTCGTACGGGACCTCGGCCTCGGCCAGGAGCACGTTCATGTGTCCGGGCATGCGGCCGGCGACCGGATGGATCGCGTATTTGACGGTCACTCCCTTGGCGGTCAACTTCGCGGCGAGCTCCTTCACGGCATGCTGCGCGCGCGCCACCGCGAGGCCATAGCCGGGAACGATGATCACCGTGTCGGCGTTGGACAAAAGGAACGCGGCGTCCTCGGCGCTGCCGCTCTTGACCGGCTTTTTCTCTCCCTCCGCGGCGGCTTCGCTGACCTCGCCGCCGAAGCCGCCCAGGATCACGCTGAAGAACGAACGATTCATCGCCTTGCACATGATGTAAGACAGAATCGCGCCGGAAGAGCCGACCAGCGATCCGGCGATGATCAGCATAGGGTTGTCGAGCGAGAAGCCGATGCCCGCCGCGGCCCATCCCGAATAACTGTTCAACATCGAGATGACCAC
>DASZZK010000280.1:0-6909 GCA_035544975.1 Casimicrobiaceae bacterium
CACGGTCCGACCGACCGCATCCTGCACCGTAATGGAGACCGTGGTGTCCGAGGCGACCTCGCTCGGAATGAGCACGATGACCCCGCTGAGGACGCTTTGCGCGACAGGAAGCACCGCTGAATTGCTGGAGACAGCCTGATAGGGAGGGGTGCCGCCGGAAACCTGAAGCGCTGCGGCGGTATGCGAGTAGACCACGGAGGTCGCAGGCAGGACGAGCAAGGGGCCCGGTGGGGGCACGGGGGGAATGTAGGGATTGTTTGGGGCTCCGCTGCCACCTCCGCAGCCGCCCAGCGCCAGCAGCCCGGCAATCGCGCACAACGCAAGGATAGTCCGCAGCCACTTGCTGTTCATCAAATTCGACGCCATGAAGAATTTCCTGATGATGATGTCCTAAAGATATTCGTGGCGCTTGCCGATTTGGACGTTGCGACAAGCATATACGCGACTTTGTTCAGATTAAAGCGCAAGTTTAGAGCGGACGCAAGTGTTTTTGGCGGCTAGAGCATGCCGCAGGGCCGTCAGGGGCGCAATCGGTTGCCGCGATGCAACAATCTCGCTAATATGACTGGCTACTTGCGCCCCTCAGCGGCTAAGTGTGGTTTCGCGCCCCTCTCAGGCGCCGTGAGCGAAAAGCTTGAGCAACGAGGACCTCGTGGATCAGAACACACCCGGCTCCCCCTGGCTGCCGCCCGCACGCCAAGGTTTGTACGATCCCGCGAACGAGCACGACGCCTGTGGCCTGGGCTTCATCGCCCACATCAAAGGCGAAAAAAGCCATGCGATTGTCACTCAAGCGCTGCAAATCCTCAAAAACCTGACCCATCGGGGCGCGACGGGCGCCGATCCGCTGCAAGGCGACGGTGCCGGCATCCTGATTCAACTGCCCGATGCGTTTCTTCGGCGTGCCTGTGGGCGGCAGGGGCTTACGCTGCCGGCGGTGGGACAGTACGGCGTCGGCATGGTTTTTCTGCCCCAGGAGCCGGCGTCGCGCATGGCATGCGAGCAGGAAATCGAGCGCGCGGTGGCCAGCGAAGGCCAGATTCTTCTCGGCTGGCGCGACGTCCCCACCGACAACTCAGGCTTGTCCGAGCGGACCAAGGAAGTCGAGCCCGTAGTGCGCCAGGTATTCATCGCTCGCGGCTCGAACGCGCTCGATCAGGATGCGCTCGAACGCAAGCTCTACATCATCCGCAAGAAATCCGGGCACGCGGTGCAGGCGCTCAAGCTTCGCCACGGCAAGGGGTTCTACGTCTCCTCGATGTCGACGCGCACCGTCGTCTACAAGGGCATGCTGCTCGCCCACCAGGTCGGGGAGTACTACCTCGACCTGCGCGACACGACGATGGTGTCGGCTTTGGCCATGGTGCACCAGCGTTTCTCGACCAATACCTTCCCGACCTGGGATCTCGCGCATCCCTTCCGGTTGGTGTGTCACAACGGCGAGATCAACACGCTGCGCGGCAATGTGAACTGGATCCGCGCGCGGCAGCAGGCGATCTCGAGCACGGTGCTCGGCGCGGACCTGGACAAGGTCTGGCCGCTGATCTACGACGGGCAGTCCGACTCCGCGTCATTCGACAACGCGCTCGAATTGCTGCTGATGGGCGGCTATCCGCTGGCCCACGCCATGATGCTCATGATCCCGGAAGCGTGGTCCGGGAATCCGTTGATGGATGACGATCGGCGGGCATTCTACGAGTACAACGCGGCGCTCATGGAACCGTGGGACGGCCCCGCGGCCATGGCATTTACCGATGGCCGGCAAATCGGCGCGACGCTCGATCGCAACGGGCTGCGGCCGGCGCGATATATCGTGACCGACGATGACTACGTGATCCTGGCCTCCGAAGTCGGCGTGCTCGATATCCCCGAACGCAAGATCGTGAAGAAGTGGCGGCTGCAGCCCGGCAAGATGCTGTTGGTCGATACCGAGCAGGGCCGCATCATCGACGACGACGAGCTCAAGCACACGCTGGCGACCGCAAAGCCTTATCGCGAATGGATCGACCGCTCACGGATTGCGCTCGACACGCTGCCCGATCCGGCGCCGCCGCAGGTCTCGGACGTGTCGCTGCTCGACCGGCAGCAGGCCTTCGGCTATACCCAGGAAGACTTGAAGATCATTCTCGCGCCGATGGCCGAAAACGGCGAGGAAGCGATCGGATCGATGGGCAACGATGCGGCCTTGCCGGTGCTCTCCAATCGGCCGAAGGTTCTCTACAGCTACTTCAAGCAATTGTTCGCGCAGGTCACCAATCCGCCGATCGATCCGATCCGCGAAGAGCTGGTCATGTCGCTGGTCACGTTCATCGGGCCGCGGCCGAATCTGCTCGGCATCGACGAAACCGATCCGCCGATGCGTCTCGAGGCGCAAAAGCCGATCTTGAGCGCCGAGGAAATGGAAAAGATCCGCCACATCGGGCTTTTCACCGGCGCGACTTTTCGGTCGCTCGAGCTGGATATCTGCTACCCGGCTGCCTGGGGCGCTGCGGGCATGGAAGCGGCGCTGGCGAGCCTGTGCGCGCACGCGGAAGACGCCACCCGGCTCGGCTACAACATTCTGATCGTGTCCGACCGCAAGGCTTCGGCGCAATTGATGCCGATTCCTGCGCTGCTGGCGACCGCGGCGGTGCACCAGCACCTGGTCCGCAACGGGCTCCGCACGAGCACCGGACTGGTCGTCGAAACAGGCTCGGCGCGCGAAGTTCATCATTTCGCGCTGCTGGCCGGATACGGCGCCGAAGCGATTCATCCATACCTCGCGCTGCAAACAGTCGAGCATCTGCACGAGTGGCTCCCGCAATTAACACCAAGCGACTCGGCGAAGCACTTCGTCAAGGCGATCTGCAAGGGTCTCTACAAGGTAATGTCGAAGATGGGCATCTCGACCTATCAGTCGTACTGCGGCGCGCAGATCTTCGAAGCCGTGGGCCTCTCCAGCTCGCTGGTCGACAAATACTTCACCGGCACCGCAAGCAACATCCAGGGCATCGGCTTGTTCGAGGTTGCCGACGAAGCATTTCGCATGCATCAGCTCGCGTTCGGCGACGATCCCGTGTTGCGTGACGCGCTCGATGCCGGCGGCGAATACCAGTATCGCTCGCGCGGCGAGGAGCACGCGTGGACGCCGGAATCGATTGCCAAGCTGCAGCACGCGGCGCGCTCCAACAACCATGCGACCTACCGCGACTACGCCAAGCTGATCAACGACCAGACGCGGCGGATGATGACGCTTCGCGGAATGTTCGAGTTCAGGTTTGCTGCAGAGCCGGTGCTGATCGATGAAGTCGAGCCCGCTTCGGAGATCGTCAAGCGCTTTGCTACCGGTGCGATGAGCCTCGGCTCCATCTCGACCGAGGCGCATACCACGCTGGCGGTGGCGATGAATCGCATCGGCGGAAAGTCCAACACCGGCGAAGGCGGCGAGGATGCGCGGCGTTATCCCTTGATCGCCAAAGGCGAGACGCTCAAGTCCCGCATCGACAGCGTCGTGGTCGACGTGCCGGTGCGCGAGGGCGACTCGCTGCGCTCGAAGATCAAGCAGGTAGCATCGGCGCGGTTCGGCGTCACGGCGGAATACCTGGTCAACGCCGATCAGCTGCAGATCAAGATGGCGCAGGGCGCCAAGCCGGGCGAGGGCGGCCAGCTTCCCGGGCACAAAGTGTCCGAGTACATTGCCCGGCTGCGGTTTTCGGTCCCGGGCGTCGGCTTGATCTCGCCGCCGCCGCACCACGACATCTACTCGATCGAGGATCTGGCGCAGCTGATCCATGATTTGAAGAACGCGAATCCGCAGGCGTCGATCAGCGTCAAGCTGGTTTCCGAAGTCGGCGTGGGAACGGTTGCGGCGGGAGTGGCCAAGGCGAAGTCGGACCACGTCACCATTGCCGGCCACGACGGCGGGACGGGAGCGTCCCCCGAATCGTCGATCAAGCACGCGGGAACGCCATGGGAGCTGGGCCTCGCGGAAACGCAGCAGACGCTGGTGCTGAACCGGCTTCGCGGCCGCATCGCGGTTCAGGTCGATGGCCAGATGAAGACCGGACGCGATGTCGCGATCGGCGCCTTGCTCGGCGCCGACGAGTTCGGCTTCGCGACCGCTCCGCTGGTGGCCGAAGGTTGCATCATGATGCGCAAGTGCCATCTCAATACCTGCCCCGTGGGCATCGCCACGCAGGACCCGGAGCTGCGAAAGAAGTTCGACGGTTCACCCGAGTACGTCGTCAACTACTTCTTTTTTGTCGCCGAGGAAGTACGCGAGATCATGGCCAAGCTCGGCATTCGACGTTTCAACGATTTGATCGGACGCTCCGATCTGCTCGACATGCGCGATGGCATCGAGCATTGGAAGGCGCGAGGACTCGACTTCGCGCGCGTCTTCTACCAGCCGCAGGTGCCTGCGGAAGTCGCGCGATACCACTGCGAAGAGCAGGACCACGGCCTCACGCGTGCGCTCGATCATCAGCTGATCGCCGAGGCGAAAATCGCCATCGAGGAACGCCGGCCGCTGCGGCTGGAGCACAAGATTCGCAACGCCAATCGGTCGGTGGGCGCGATGCTCTCCGGCGTGGTCGCCAAACGCTACGGCCATCAGGGATTGCCCGACGACACGCTGCACGTCGCCTTCACCGGCACGGCAGGTCAGAGCTTCGGCGCCTTCCTCGCCCGCGGCATCACTTTCGAGCTGCAGGGGGCGACCAACGATTACGTCGGCAAAGGATTGTCCGGCGGCCGCATCGTGGTGTATCCCGACCCCGAGTCGCCGGCGCGGCCGGAGGACAACATCGTCATCGGCAACACCGTGATGTACGGCGCGATCGAAGGCGAGGCGTACTTCCGCGGCGTCGCCGGTGAGCGCTTTTGCGTACGCAACTCCGGTGCAACGGCGGTCGTCGAGGGGGCAGGAGACCATTGCTGCGAGTACATGACCGGCGGAACCGTGGTTGTTCTCGGCCGCACCGGGCGCAATTTCGCCGCGGGGATGAGCGGTGGCGTTGCCTTTGTCTACGACGCCGATGGCACTTTCGCCCGGCGCTGCAATCTTTCGATGGTGTCGCTCGAGCCGGTGCTGGAAGACGTCGATCAGGTGAAACTGGAAAGAGAGCTTGCGGCGGCAGGAAAGGGCCGGCTGCGCCACGTGGGAGCTGCCGACGCGACGCTGCTGCGTGAATTGATCGAGCGGCATTTGAGCTTTACCGGCAGCACACTGGCGCTTTCGCTTCTCGACGACTGGGATGCGATTCGCGGCAAGTTCGTCAAGGTTTTCCCGAACGAATACAAGCGCGCGCTCTCCGAGCTGCACGAGAGACAAGCCGCGGGACTGCAGGCGGTGCCGGCCAAGCAGCGCGAGGTCGCATGAACCTGCGCGCAAACGTGTTTTCCGGATGCCACATCGCATCCGGCCACCCGTCGCCGGACGCGAATCGCTAGTGGGCAAGATTACCGGTTTTCTCGAGCTGGCACGCGTTGCCGAGGTCGCGCTTCCGGTGGAGGAGCGCGTCAGGAGCTATCGCGAATTCATCCTGACGCTGAAGGACGACGAGGCCGCGGCGCAGGGCGCGCGCTGCATGGATTGCGGCATTCCGTTTTGCCAGTCAGGCTGCCCCATCAACAACATCATTCCGGACTGGAACGATCTGGTCTATCGGCATCAGTGGCGTCAAGCGCTGGACGTGCTGCATTCGACCAATAATTTTCCGGAATTCACCGGCCGCGTCTGCCCGGCTCCGTGTGAGGAGGCGTGCACGCTGAACATCAACGACGATCCGGTCGGTATCAAGTCGATCGAGCACTTCATCATCGACAAGGGCTGGGAAGAAGGCTGGGTCGTTCCCCTGCCGGCAGCGACCAAGACCGGCAAGCGGGTGGCCGTCGTCGGATCGGGGCCCGCGGGAATGGCGTGCGCGCAGCAGCTCGCACGCGCCGGCCACGACGCGGTGCTGTTCGAAAAGAACGACCGCATCGGCGGCTTGCTGCGTTACGGCATTCCGGACTTCAAAATGGGCAAGCACCATATCGATCGACGCGTGCAGCAAATGCAGGTCGAGGGCGTCGAGTTTCGGGTAAGCCAGCACGTAGGCGAAACCGGCGCCAACGGCGTCGACGCGCGCGAGCTGGTCGCCGAGTACGATGCCGTCGTTCTTACCGCAGGGTCGGAGCATCCGCGCGATCTCGACGTGCCGGGGCGCGAGCTCGACGGCGTTCATTTCGCGATGGACTTCCTGCCGCTTCAGAACAAACGCGTGGCCGGCGATCCGAACGTCCCGCCGCTTACCGCCTCGGGCAAGCACGTGGTGGTCATCGGCGGCGGTGATACCGGATCGGACTGCGTCGGAACCTCGAATCGCCAGGGAGCGCTGTCGGTCACCCAGTTCGAGCTCTTACCGCAGCCGCCCGAGCACGAAAACAAGCCGCTGGTGTGGCCCTACTGGCCGATGAAGCTTCGGACCTCGTCTTCGCACGAGGAAGGATGTGAGCGCGACTGGTCCGTGCAGACCAAGGCGTTCAAGGGCGAAGGCGGCAAGGTGACCACCCTGGTCGCGAGCCGCGTCGAGTTCAGGGACGGCAAGTTGCACGATGTGCCGAATACCGAATTCGTGCTCAAGGCCGATCTCGTATTGTTCGCCATGGGCTATGTTCATCCGGTGCATGGCGGAATGCTCGACGCGCTCGGCGTCGCGTACGACGCGCGCGGCAATGTCAACGCGGACACCGAGACCTATCGCACGTCGACCTCGAAGGTGTTTGCGGCCGGGGACACGCGGCGCGGGCAATCGCTGGTGGTATGGGCGATACGCGAAGGGCGTCAATGTGCGCGTGCGGTCGATGAATTTCTGATGGGCGTGTCCGAGTTGCCGCGGTAGAGGCGAGCGAGTGACCACTGTCGTCTCGCTCGACCTCGCCCGCTGG
>DASZZK010000281.1:0-2614 GCA_035544975.1 Casimicrobiaceae bacterium
CGCGTTCGGCTGGTGTTCGACTTGCTGCGAGGACGCGGCGTGGCGCATGCCTTTCAAGCGCTCGACGACGTCTCGTTCCAGCTTGCCGCGGGCGAGTCGCTCGGGATCATCGGCGAAAATGGCGCGGGCAAGTCGACACTGCTGAAAATTGTCGCCGGTGTCATTACGCCAACGCGTGGCAGCGTCGAAGTGCATGGGCGTGTCGGCGCGCTGCTCGAGCTCGGCTCCGGCTTTCACCCCGAGTACACGGGACTCGCCAACATCGATCTCGCTGCCGCGCTCCTCGGCTTAGGCCCGGCGGAAATCGCGGCCAAGCGCGAGGAAATCATCGCCTTCGCCGACATCGGATCGCACATCCACGATCCCATCAAGCACTATTCCTCGGGGATGGTCGTGCGGCTAGGGTTCGCCGTTGCCACCGCCCTCACGCCGGACGTCCTCATCACCGACGAGGTCCTCGCCGTCGGCGACGAATCGTTTCAGAAGAAATGCATTGCTTGGATGGAGCGGTTTCTTGACGACGGCGGAACCCTGCTGCTTTGCTCGCACAGCATGTACCACGTCCAGAAGCTCTGCCGCAGCGCGCTGTGGCTCAAGGACGGCAGGGTGGAGCGCTATGGCGCTGCCGCCGACGTGAGCCAGGCCTATCTTGCCTACCACGAGGAAAAAAGCGCGGCGAGCAAGCGGCCGACCGGCACGCACGATGCGCGAGCTGCCGCAGCAGCGGGCTACTACGCGATAAAGCAGTTCGAGCTCACGCCTGGCGGGTCGGTCCCGGAGCGCTCCGCTCTCGTCGCGACGGGTGAAGCGTATTCGCCGGACGGGAGGCCCCCGGTGATCATGATCGGCATCGTCCGTGCCGACGGCACACCGGTCTACGGCGTGGCAACGGACATGGACAATGTTTCGCCGCGCAAGACTTCGGCTGACTGTTATGCGTTCGAGATCGAGTTTCCCTCGCTGCCCCTGTTGCCCGGGAAGTATTTCATTCGCATGCACGTGCTCGATCCCGAGGGCGTGCGCATGTTTGACACGCTGGAGAAGCCGTTGGTGGTCACGGGTGTGGCGCGCGAGCTCGGACTGATTCGCATCGAACATCGCTGGCGCGTTGCGGACGCGACGCATACGGCGCAAACGGCGCACACGGCCTCGGGGGCCATGTCACGCTTTGAAAGCGGCGAGTCGTGAATCCACCGGCAAATAGCACTCGTCGATGTCGCTGATCATTGTCGAAGTCGACGACGCGGAGGCGCTCGCCGGCGAGCTATTTTTCACGACTTTCGGCCACCCGATCCCGAAGTTTCCTCGTCACTTCGTGGCTTTGCAGCGAATTGACGGCGGCGCCTTGCGCGTCGCCTGCTACATTCACTACACCGCATGGGGCAACGAAGCGTGGTTGTGCGGCGGTCTGTGCATCGATCGCCAGGCCTATTCGCGCGCCGAGCAAGCGGACGCCGCCGGATGGAAGCGCGCGGGGGGCATAGGCGAGATCCTCCTGCGCGACACGCTCTCGCGTCTTACCGACCGCACCGTGTTTGGCTATTGCGGCGACGCGCGCCAGTGGCAGCACGATCTCAATGTCGGATTCATCCCTGCCGGGCCGCCGCATCTTCTGGTGATCTGGAATGCAGTCTTGTCTCAGCCTGACAAGGAAAGACTGATCGCGCAAGCTGCCGCGCTCGGAGCATTCTGACGCCATGCGCGCCCTCGTACTGACATACCACTCGGGCAACCTTGCGGGCAACGATTATTCCACCAACAACCTCGTCGCGCTGGCCGAGGATCTGGAGCAAATTCGCGCGCTGCGCCTTCCCATCGTTCCGCTGCGCAGCATTGTCGACGCCTTGATACTGGGCGCGACGGCCAGGCTTCCGGAGAAGCTGGCCGCGATCACACTCGACGACGGGCTCGATTTTGATTTCGTCGATCTCGTTCACCCTTTTCACGGCCCGCAACGGTCGGTGCACAGCATCCTGCGCAGCTTTTCGTCGAGACACGGCGTCGCCGCGCACGCGACGACTTTCGTCATCGCCTCGCCGGACGCGCGACGCGAGATCGCGCGCCGGGAGATGCTCGATCACCAGTGGATCAGCGATCACTGGTGGAGCGCGGCAGTGGCCAGCGGGCTCTTTCACGTCGGCAACCACAGCTGGGATCACTTAAGCCCCTCGGTTGCGCGGGTAGCGCAGCGTGAAGGCAAAAGCGGTTCGTTTGCTTTCATCGAAAGCTTCGATGAAGCGGATCTGCAGATTCGCGTGGCGCGCGAGTTCATTGATGCAAAGGCGCCCAACCCCGGCGCCGCGCTATTCGCGTTTCCCTACGGAGACGCCAGCGCGTATCTGGTCGAGCAGTTTTTCCCGCTTCACGCAGCGCGCCATGGCACGCTCGCGGCGTTGACCGGGACGCCCGGGGTCCTGCACGCAGCGAGCAATCGCTGGCTGCTGCCGCGCAATACCTGCGGCACGGCGTGGCGAACTCCCGAAGAGTTCGGTCGCCTTCTGCGCGAGTGATGGGTCGTCGACACCCCTCATGCCTCTGGCGCGCGTTTGAGGCAGCTATGATCGGTTAAAATTGCACCTTCTGCGCCACACTTGGCACACCTGATTCCACTCCC
>DASZZK010000282.1:0-1780 GCA_035544975.1 Casimicrobiaceae bacterium
GCGACCGTCGCCCCTTGGACGCCGCTTTCTCAATGATCTGCAGGCGCTGTTCCTGCCGCGCGGGCACGCGGCGCCGCACGATCCTCCGGTGAGGATCGTCGCCTTCGACCGTGCGCAGCGGTGAAGGACCTCGCTGCGATATGAATCGCGCCAAGAAGCGAGGCCCGCTCAAACCGCGCAACCCGGTCGCGCGCTCTCCGCTCCTCGGCAAGAGCGGCCCGCATGGCAAGTCGACCGCTGCGAAGCGGCGACAGGCGCAGGTAGAGTTGCTCAAGCAGTCGCGCGATCCAGATCCCGAGTCATGACCCGTGACGCTATGGCATTGTCGCGGCGCGATCTCGAAGAACACCGCATGCGGGCGATCTACATGGCCACGGTCGATCCTGATCGAGCGCTGTCGGATGAAGCGCTGGCCGCATCTCTCGCGGCAACGCTTGCGAAAAAACCCGCCGGTTCCGGATGGTGGGTGTTCGCCTACGGTTCGCTGCTTTCGAACCCGCTGTTTCCGTTTGCCGACGCGAAACCGGCGACGCTGCATGGGCTGCATCGGCATTTCTGTCTCTGGTCGCTGGGCTCGCGCGGAAGCGTCAAAGTGCCTGGCTTGGTGCTCGGTCTCGATCGCGGAGGATCGTGTCACGGCGTCGCGTATCGTCTGCCGGCACGCTGCGCTCGAGCGGAGCTCGCGCTGCTGTGGCGGCGCGAAATGGTCGTCGGGTCATACAAGCCGCGCTGGTTGCAGGTGCGGCCACACCATCCGGCGGGACATTCGCTGACCGCGCTCGCCTTTGTCGTCAATCGTGCCCATCCGCAATATGCGGGGCGGTTGCTGCCCCAAAAACAGGCGAAAGTTCTGGCGGCCGCGCAGGGCGTGTTCGGATCGTCGTCAGATTACCTCGAGCGCGCACGCGTCGCGCTGGTCACCCACGGCATCGTCGATCCTTACCTGGAAAGGCTTGCGGTGGCGGTCGCGCGCTTGCGCCGAGCACAGTCGGTGCCACTATCGTCAAAGGTCAGGCTGACCGATGCGCGCAGATAGATTCACATCTACGGCGCCAGCTTACAGAGCTACGTGGCGTCCGCCGTCGACGTTGATGGTTTCTCCTGTCACGTACGTCGCCTCTGCCAGCAGAAAATGCACCGCCTTGGCGATGTCCTCGGGCGTGCCCTCGCGCTTGAGCGGTGTGTGCGAGATGATGCGCTGGCGGGAAAGCTCGTCGAAGGATTCATCGTCGGGCCACAGGATCGGACCCGGCGCGATCGCGTTGACGCGGACCTCCGGCGCGAGCTCGCGCGCCAGCGAACGCGTCAATCCCACCAGCCCGGCCTTGGCGACGCTGTAAACGACGTAATTCTTGAGCGGGCGCTCGGCGTGGATGTCGGTGATGTTGACGATCGCTCCCTGCGACTTTTTCAGCGCCGGCGCCGCGGCCTGGGAGAGGAAAAGCGGAGCGCGCAAATTGGTGCCGATCAGGTCTTCCCACGCCGCGGCGGTGATCTCGCCGACGGGGGTCTGGAAAAACGACGAGGCGTTGTTGACCAGCGCGTCGAGACGGCCGAAGCTCTGCACCGTCTGCTCCACCATCGCCGGCAGCTTGGCGATGTCGAGTAAGTCGGCCTGGATCAGCGCCACCGAATCCTTGCGCTGATGATTGAGCTCCGCCTGCAAAAGCCGGGCTTCGCCTGCCGAGACGCGATAATGCAGCATCAGATTGGCCCCGGCCGAATGCAGACGCCGGCAGGTCGCGGCGCCGACACGCTTGGCTCCTCCGGTGATCAGCAC
>DASZZK010000283.1:0-2689 GCA_035544975.1 Casimicrobiaceae bacterium
CGTCTTCATCACGACCGCGACCGCCTGGTCGTACATCGGGTCGGCTTCCGCGCCCCCCGCGTCGATACTGATCCCATCCTCCCCGCTGGCATCGGCGGTCGATTCGAGTATGCCATCCAGATACTGCGGACCGCCCTGTGCCAGAAGGTGCTCGACCACGCGATGGACTTCGGCGTCGGAGACAAAGGCTCCGTGCACGCGCTGAGGGTGCCCGGTGCCGGGCGGGAGATACAACATGTCACCCTGACCGAGCAGCGTCTCGGCACCCATCTGATCGAGGATGGTCCGCGAATCGATCTTGCTTGCCACCTGGAATGCAATGCGCGATGGAATATTGGCTTTGATCAGGCCGGTGATGACGTCGACCGAGGGCCGCTGCGTCGCCAGGATCAAATGGATCCCGGCCGCACGCGCCTTTTGCGCAATGCGGGCAATCAGCTCCTCGATCTTGCGCCCGGTGACCATCATCAGGTCGGCCAGCTCATCGATCACGACGACGATCAGCGGCATTTCTTCGATCGGCTCCGGCGCGTCCGGGGTCAGCGAGAACGGGTTGGTAAGAGGCTTACCGGCTTTTTTCGCCTCGGCGACGCGCGCGTTATAGCCGGAGAGATTGCGCACGCCCAGGGTCGACATCAGTCGATAGCGGCGCTCCATCTCACCGACGCACCAGTGGAGCGCGTTGGCGGCCAGCTTCATGTCGGTGACGACCGGCGCCAACAAGTGTGCGATGCCTTCGTAGACCGAAAGTTCAAGCATCTTCGGGTCGATCAGGATCAGTCGCACCTGCCGCGGCTCGGCCTTGTAGAGCAGCGACAGGATCATGGCGTTGACCGCGACCGATTTGCCTGATCCTGTAGTGCCCGCAACGAGCAGGTGCGGCATCCGCGCCAGATCGACAATCACCGGTTTGCCGGCGATGTCCTTGCCCAGCGCCAAAGACAACGGGCTGGCGGTATCGTTATACGTCGTCGACGACAGCAACTCGACCAGGCGCACGATCTGGCGTTTGGAATTCGGCAGTTCCAGACCCATGCACGATTTGCCGGGAATGGTCTCGACCACGCGGATGCTCACCACCGACAGCGCGCGCGCAAGATCCTTCATCAGGTTGACGATCTGTGCGCCCTTGACGCCGATTGCCGGCTCGATCTCGAAGCGCGTTATCACCGGTCCCGGATACGCGGCCAGTACCTTCACGGCAACGCCGAAGTCGGCGAGCTTGCGTTCGATCACCCTCGACGTGTAGTCGAGCGTCTCGGCGCTGACCACTTCCAGCGAAGACGGCGCGTCTTCGAGCAAGGCGAGCGGCGGGAGCGGCGAATCGGGAAGATCCTGGAACAAGGGTTTCTGTTTTTCCTTGATGACCCGCTCGGACTTGGTCACCGCCAGCGCCGCCGGCACGATCATGACCGGCTCGCGGTCGTCGATGGTTTCGCGTGCCGCTTCGACCACTTGCTCGCGCTCCTCAAACGCGGCGTCACCGATCACGCGGTCACGCTGCTCGTCGCGCCTTCGCCGCGCCGAGGCCAAGGTGTGTTCAACGCCTGCGCCGACACGTTCCATCAGCCTGAGCCACGACATGCCGGTGAGAAGCGACAAGCCAATGCCGAACAGCGCGATGAGGAGCAGCGTTGCGCCGTTGAAACCGAGTGCCTGCGACAATCCCTGTCCGATCGCGTCTCCCAGTGCACCGCCGGGCGCGCTGGGCAGCAAGGCCGGCAAGCGATAGAGCCGCAGCGCTTCCAGCGATGCGCTGGCCAATAGCACCAGCGCGAAACCCGGGATCGCCAGCCAGGGATGGTGGCGCTCGAATGCTTCATGGGTGAGGCGCCGGTAACCCGCAACGACGACCACCACGCCGGCGATAACCCACCACCACGCCGACAGCCCGAACAGATAAAGCAGGAGGTCGGCGACCCACGCGCCAACCACCCCGCCCTTGTTCTGAAGCGGTGCGCCGGAACCCGAGAATGACCAGCCGGCGTCGGACCTGTGATAGGTCGCCAGGACCAGCGCGAGGTAGATAAAGCCGACGACGATCAACAACCACCAGGATTCGTGCAACAAGCGCGTGAAGCGCGGCGAGAGCGCGGGTTCGGCCGATCGCAGTCGAGACGGCGCCGCGGATTGGCGGCGATGGACGACTGGCTGTTTTTTTCTATGAAAAATCATTAACTTGGAAATAACACTTAAACTGATTCCGAACTATGATACCCCGGCGTTGGAGGCGACGCAAAGGGAGCCGAGCGGCAGAAATCACGCGAATCTGCGGCGCTCCCGAGAGGCGCGCTTCCCGCACGGTGCGGCCTCGATCCCGCCATGGTCGTCACCATCGCGGAGCTTGCGCGCAGCTTGCATAAGCGCCGCGGCGATCGCACATGATGAATGATGCCGGCCGCCAAGCAGTGAAACGAAGCCCTTCTGCGTTTCCATTAGAATCCCGACCATCTTTCGAGGAACGCAAGAACATGAGCACCAGGCATCACCGACTGTTGATCCTCGGCTCCGGGCCGGCCGGATTCTCGGCCGCAGTATACGCCGCGAGAGCGAACCTGAAGCCGGTGCTGATCACCGGCCTCGCGCAAGGCGGGCAGTTGATGACGACCACCGATGTCGACAACTGGCCTGCGGATGCGGACGGGGTGCAGGGTCCGGATCTGATGGCGCGATTTCAGAAACACGCCGA
>DASZZK010000284.1:0-3893 GCA_035544975.1 Casimicrobiaceae bacterium
TGTGGCGCGTGCTGGCCGGCCTCGAGCGAGGTCGCAACAACGATGACCAGGTCACGGTATTCGACTCGGTCGGATTCGCCTTGGAAGACTTCTCGACGCTGAGGTACATTCGCGATCTCGCGGCAGGGCAGGCGACGGCGCGACGGATCGACTTGCTGCCGCCAACAGGCATCGATCCAAAGAATTTGTATGAACTGGTGATGGGACCAAGAACTTCGTCAGAAAATCAGGTGACGCAACCGTGAGAAGTCCTAGGTTGCCGGGACGAGACCGCGCGCAACCCGCCCAACGCAAGGGTTCGCGCCGAATGCATAGACGAGCTCCGCGGGCTGCGAAATATCCCAGAGTGCCAGATCCGCGCGCCGGCCCGCTGCGAGCCGACCGACTTCGTTCTCGATGCCAAGCGCCTTCGCCGCATTGCGGGTCGCTCCGGCAAGCGCTTCCGCAGGCGTGAGCCGGAACAGGGTGCACGCCATATTCAGCATCAGGAGCAGCGAGGTGCAGGGCGATGTGCCGGGATTACAGTCGGTGGCAATCGCCATGGGCACGCGGTGACCGCGCAGCATCGCAATGGGCGGTTGTTGCTCGTCGCGCAGAAAGTAGAACGCACCCGGCAATAGCACCGCCGTCGTGCCCGCCCCAGCCATGGCGCGCACGGAGTCGACCGACGTGTGTTCCAGATGGTCGGCGGAGAGAGCTCGAGACTCGGCTGCCAGCCGTGCGCCACCAAGATCCGAGAGTTGGTCGGCGTGAAGCTTGACCGGCAGTCCATACCGCTTGGCGGCATCGAATACGCGCGCCGTCTGCGCGGGCGTGAAACCAATGTGTTCACAGAAGACATCGACCGCATCTGCGAGCTTGGCGTCAGCGACCGCCGGTAGCATCTCGTCACAAACCAGCGCGACGTAATCATCGGCGCGGCCGGAGAACTCCGGCGGCAGCGCGTGGGCGCCAAGAAAAGTCGTCTTGACCTCGACCCCACACGCTTTGCCCAAGCGTCGGGCGGCGCGCAGCATCTTCAGCTCGTTTGCGGTATCGAGCCCGTAGCCCGATTTGATCTCCACTGTCGTGACACCTTCGGCGACCAGGCGCCGCAGCCGGCCGGCGCCTTCGGCTACAAGATCGTCTTCGCTGGCGACGCGGGTCGCGCGCACCGTCGAAGCGATACCGCCGCCCGCCCTGGCAATCTCCTCGTACGAGGCGCCGCCGAGGCGCATTTCGAACTCATCTGCACGGTTGCCCGCATAAACCAGATGAGTGTGGCAGTCGATGAGCCCGGGGGTGAGCCATGCAGCTCGGCCATCGTGCTCCGTCTCGGCCCGCCATCCGGAAGGAAGATCGCGCCGTGGGCCAACCCATGCGATGCGGCCGTCACGAACCGCGAGCGCGCCGTCGCGGATCGTGCCGTAGCCATCCGTGGCAGCCGCGGCTTCGCCCATGGTCGCAAGCTGCACGTTGATCCACAGCGCATCCCAGAAAGGGTCGATGTTCACGTCAATAGTCGTTTCAATGTCGCTCGGTATCTTGTTGCGCTCTGCTCGCGGCGCGAATGCGCACCGTCGCGCACCCGCCACTGCCCGCCCACCATCACGTCGCGTATGGGCGCCCTCATGGGCCCGAAGATCGCGCTGTCGAGCAGCTCGTCGCCCCGCCGCTCTGCGATTGCCAGATCGTTCTCGTCCAGAACGATCCAGTCGGCCCGATGGTGAGCTGCGATGGCACCGATACACTGTCCCAAAGCCTGCGCTCCGCCGCTGCAAGCGTCACGATAGAGTCGGTCGCCGAACGATTCCTCGCGCAGGAGACCGAACACATTGCGCTGCTGGCAGCTCATCCGCTGGCCGTATTCAAAGAGGCGCAATTCAAGAAACGGATCGACGCTCACATGGCTGTCGCCGCCGATCCCGAAACGGCCATAGTGCGCGAGATAGGTTTTGGCGTTGAACAGGCCGTCGCCGAGGTCGCCTTCGGTTGTCGGACATAGACCGGCAACGGCTTTGGAACCGGCAAGTCCCACGGTTTCCGTCTCATTCATGTGCGTGGCGTGGATAACGCACCAGCGTTCACTCAACACAACGTTGTCGAGCAGCCATTGCACTGGCCGGGTGCCTGACCAGGCGATGCAATCGTCCACTTCCTTCTGTTGTTCCGCGGCGTGGATGTGGACCGGCATGGCATCATCCAGACGGTCGCCGTGTTCCAACACGCGTTGCAGTTCTTCGGGCGCGACAGCTCGAAGCGAGTGCGGTGCCACTCCGAGGCGCTGCATTCGATTCTCGTGCAGCGACACTTCAAGGGTGTCGAGCATGCGCGAGAAGCGATCGGTATCGGTGATGAATCGGCGCTGGCCGGGAGCGGGTGCGAGCCCGCCAAAATTGCTGTGGGCATAGAAAACGGGAAGCAGCGTGAGCCCGATTCCCGCCGTGCTGGCTGCGCCGCAGATACGTTCCGCCATCTCCACGGGGTTGGCGTAGGGCTTGCCCGCGGGATCGTGATGCAGGTAATGAAATTCGGCCACGGCCGTATAGCCCGCCTCCACCATTTCGATGTAAAGCTGTGTCGCGATCGCCTCGACATCGTCGGGCGTGAGGCGCGCCAGGAAGCGATACATCAGCTCTCGCCACGCCCAGAAGCTGTCCCCTTCGGGGCCGGCCTTCTGCGTGAGCCCGGCCATCGCCCGCTGAAAGGCATGCGAGTGCAGGTTCGGCATGCCGGGAATGACGGGTCCATTCAGGCGTTCGGCATCGCTGTCGCCGCCGATCTCGCTCGCCGCGACGCTGGCGATCATTCCGTCGTCACCGACCACGATGATCACGCTCTCCGCCCAACCGGAAGGCAGCAGAGCGCTGGGAGCCAGGTACCGTCGCGGCATGGAATGCGTCGTCAACCGTTCCAGGACGGCAACACCGCGGCGATCTCTCCCGTCAGCGTGCCGCTGGCGATGAAGTCGCTCATCGCGGCGATGTCCGGCGCAAAGTAGCGATCCTCGGCGTAGAAGGCCACCCGCTCGCGTACCGCACCATGCACCGACTGCAGCTTTTCCGAAGTCTTGAGTGGAGCGTGAAAGTCGATGCCTTGCGCGGCAGCGAGCAGCTCGATGGCAACGATGGTGCGGGTGTTCTCCGCCATTTCGCCGAGTCGTCGCGCAGCGAAGGTCGACATGCTGACGTGATCTTCCTGGTTGGCGGAAGTGGGCAAGCTGTCGACGCTGGCCGGATGCGAGAGCGACTTGTTTTCCGACGCGAGTGCGGCCGCCGTAACGTGCGCCATCATGAAGCCGGAATTGATGCCCGGCTCGGGAACCAGGAATGGTGGCAAGCCCGAGAGCGTTGCGTCGATCAACAATGCAATTCGTCGCTCGGACAAGGATCCTATCTCCGCTATGGCCAGCGCCAGGACGTCCGCCGCGAGCGCGACGGGTTCCCCGTGGAAATTTCCGCCGGAAAGCACCTCGCCGGAATCCGCGAAAACCAGGGGATTGTCGGTTACCGCGTTTGCTTCGATGATAAGGGTCGCAGCAACGTTGCGGATAAGGTCGAGGCACGCCCCCATGACCTGCGGCTGGCAGCGCAGGCTGTAAGGATCCTGTACGCGATCGTCGTTCACCAGATGCGAGCGGCGAATCTCGCTGCCAGCGAGCAATGCGCGATACTTCGCTGCCACGTCGATCTGTCCCGGTTGGCCACGAACTTGCTGAATGCGGACGTCGAACGGCGCATCGCTTCCCTTGGCAGCGTCGACGGACAATGCGCCGGTCACCACCGCCGCAGAAAAAATATCCTCCACCTCGAACAGTGCTTTGAGCGCCAGCGCCGTCGAAACCTGGGTGCCATTCAACAGCGCGAGTCCTTCCTTGGCGGCCAGCATCATCGGTGAGAGTCCCGCGCGGCGAA
>DASZZK010000285.1:0-3032 GCA_035544975.1 Casimicrobiaceae bacterium
TGTGGAATATGGTGAGCAAGGCGAAGTTCACTCTGATGAAGCGCTTCTTCGAAACGATCGCGATCCGCGTCAAGCACGTCTACGACATCGCCAATCGCGATCTGGAAAGCTGGCTCAAGGCAGTCATGGCGCCTCTGGAAACCCAGGTGCGCGAGCACCACATGCAGTTGCGCCGGCGCCTTGAAAGCGTCAAGCGCATCCATCGCGCGAGCGACGAGCTCGAGGAGCGGGTGAGCGAGCTGGAGCAAGCCGAAACGGGTATACGCGACCAGATCACCGCGTTAGAGAGAGAGCTCTCCGCCATTGTCGCGATCATCGAGCAGCCGGAACTGATGCCGCTGGCCGCCAACGGCTAATGTGCTGATTCAGCCCCTGCCGACTTCGGCTGATGATTTGGCCTTGCTTGCGGCCGCCATCAAGCCTTCGTACTTGAGCAGGAGCTGCTCTCGCGTCTCGACCTGGTCGGGATTCACGGGTATGCAGTCCACGGGGCACACCTCAACGCATTGAGGCACGTCGAAGTGGCCGACGCACTCGGTGCACTTCGAAGGATCGATGACGTATATCTCGATCCCCTGCGCGATTGCCCCGTTCGGGCATTCGGGCTCGCAGACGTCGCAGTTGATGCATTCGTCGGTGATCATCAGCGCCATGATTCGCGCTACCTTTTTGCTTCATCCGCGTCGATTTCCGCGACCTTGGCCTTGAGCCTGGCCGCGACGGCCGGATGCACGAACTTGCTGACGTCGCCGCCGAAGCGCGCGATCTCGCGAACGATCGTCGACGACATGAAGAGATACTTCTCGGCGGGCGTAAGGAACAGCGTTTCGACCTCGGGATACAAGTTCCGGTTCATGCCGGCCATCTGGAATTCGTATTCGAAGTCGGATACCGCACGCAGCCCCCGGACGATCACCGTGGCGCCGATCGAGTGCACGAAGTCCATGAGCAGTCCGGAAAAGCCAGCCACTTCGACGTTGCGATGCTCGGCGAGGACTTCACGCGCCATGGCGATGCGCTCGGCGGCCGCGAACATCGGCCTTTTGCTTTCGCTGTCGGCGATGCCGATCACCACGCGCTCGAACAGCTTCGCCGCTCGCCGTACCAGATCCTCGTGGCCACGGGTGAAGGGATCGAACGTTCCGGGATAGACGACGGTGAGCATCCGTTGAGACTCAAGCCGAGCGCGCCTCATTGGCGCGGCGCAGCAAATGATAGTGTACCCGTCCCGCCTTGTCGCCTCGCCAAACCTCCAGACCGCCCGGTGCGTCGATGGTCGCAGGCGCCTCGACGTACAGCATTCCCCCCGGCGCGAGCCGCTCCGCAGCGGCCCCCAGCAGCGCGTCCCAGTCGGCGTTGCCAAACGGCGGGTCGAGAAAGATCACATCGAACGCCCGCTTCTCGCGCGCCAGGAAACTCCGCGCGTCCGAGCAATGCGCCTCGAGCCCAGTCGCACCCAGTGCCGCTCCGGTGGCAACGAGGCTGCGCACGATTCCGGCGTGATGGTCGACGGCGACGCCAAGCGTGGCGCCCCTCGACAATGCCTCGAAGGTCAGCGCACCGCTGCCGGCAAACAGATCGAGCGACTTCGCTCCCGCCAAGTCCTGTCCCAACCAGTTGAACAGCGTCTCGCGAACCCGATCGGGTGTCGGCCTTATGCCGGGAACGGAAGAGAAGCCCATGCGGCGCCCGCGCCAGCGCCCGCCGATGATGCGAAGCTGATGGGCCTTGGGCGAGCTGCGGGGAGGCATGCTGGGCGGAAAGGTAGAATTATAGCTTTCCACCTTGCGACCCTATGTTCGATCTGTTCAAACGCGATGCCGAACCCGACCGACGCCCCTGGGCCGAGCGACTGAAGGCGGGCCTGGTCCTTTCGCGTGAGCGTCTCAACCGTCCGCTTAGCGAGCTGTTCGGGCGCAGGACGCTTTCGGACGAAACCCTCGAAGAGCTCGAAACCGCGCTGCTCGAAGCCGATGTCGGCGTTCCCGCGACGACCCATCTGCTTGCCCAGCTCGCGGACCGCGCCAAGCGCGCCGATGGCGATGCCGATGGGCGCACCCTGCTCAAGGCCGTGCTCACCGAGCTCCTTCTCCCGCTCGCGCAACCATTGATCGTCGGCCCCGAGCGGCCCTTCGTGGTGATGATCGCCGGCGTCAACGGCACCGGCAAGACGACTTCCATAGGCAAGCTTGCCAAGTACCTTCAGGGGCAAGGCTATTCGGTGATGCTCGCCGCCGGCGACACTTTTCGCGCGGCAGCGCGTGAACAGCTCGAAATCTGGGGCGAGCGCAACGGCGTCCCGGTCGTTGCACAGCACGGCGGCGACCCCGCCGCCGTCATGTTCGACGCGATCGCCGCCGCGCGTGCCCGCGGCATCGACGTGATCCTTGCCGATACCGCCGGCCGCCTGCCGACGCAGCTCCACTTGATGGAGGAGTTGAAGAAGATTCGGCGCGTGCTGGCGAAGGCGCAGCCGGGCGCCCCGCACGAGACGCTGCTGGTGCTCGACGCCAACACCGGCCAGAACACCCTGACCCAAGTCGCGGCCTTTGATGCGGCACTCGATTTGACCGGGCTGGTCTTGACCAAGCTCGACGGGACCGCAAAAGGAGGGGTGGTCGCCGCCATCGCCAAGACCCATCCCGTCCCGATCAAGCTGATCGGCATCGGAGAAGGCGTCGACGACCTCCGCGCTTTCCGCGCCGCCGAGTTTGTCGACGCCCTCGTCGGGTGACTGCGGGCACTCGCCGCAGTCCGCATCCCTAGCGCCGCTTCTCGGAATCCGTTTCCAGGACGCCGCCCTTGCGCGGGCATTGCTTGGCGCGAATGCGAGCACCCACTACCGTCCGGCGGGCCGGGGAACTTCCGGGCTCTTTGGCACTCCTATACGTCGAGTGCTAAAATTCAAGCGCTCCAAAGGAGACTATCGAGATGTCTGCTAACACCTTGGCATTCCCGACCCCGGCGTCGCTGGGGAGCCTCGATCATTATATCCAGGCGGTGAACCGGTTCCCGCTCCTTTCGCAAGCGCA
>DASZZK010000286.1:0-3112 GCA_035544975.1 Casimicrobiaceae bacterium
TTGGCGCGACCGGACACACCGCGTCGACGCCGGACAGCGGCTCGCGAATGATGCCGCTCGCGAACGAAGATGCGGCGCGATTCGGCTTGCCCGGCCGCACGGTGACCGTGGGCAGGCGCAGCGAGCGGCCGTCGATGAAGCCCTTGCGCGTCATGTCATAGACCATCAGCTCGCCCATCGCTTTTTGCGCGCCATAGGACGTTTGCGGCGTAATGGGCGAGTCATCGCGGACGGGATCGGGCAGCGCTCCGCCGAACACCGCGAGCGAGCTGGTAAACACGAATTTCGGCGGCCGCGCGAGTTTCCTGCACCGCTCGAGAAGCGCGCGGGTCGCGTCGAGGTTGACATGCATGCCGGTGTCGAACTCCGCTTCCGCCTGGCCGCTTACCACCGCCGCCAGGTGAAACACCGAGTCCGTTTCCGGCGTGAGCGCGCGTTCGATGAGCGCCGGATCGGCGAGGTCGCCGGTGACCGTTTCAACGCGTGGATCGTGCAGCGACGCCGGCACGACATCGATCAAGACCAGTTTTTTCACTTCGCGCCGCGCGCCGCTGCCGTCGGTGAGCTGGCCGCGCTCGAGAATGCTGCGGGCAAGGCGGCTGCCGAGAAATCCGGCACCGCCGGTGATGACTACGCGCATCCGAAGCCTCCTGTTGTCGCGGTCTTCCCGCAATCGAGCGCGGGGTCGCATCGCTGTGTCCAGCATTATAAGATAGAGGATCCTATTTGCCGGAGGTCCGATCATGCCGCGTCCCATCCATTTCGAGATTCAAGCCGCCGATCCCAAGCGCGCGATCGCCTTCTACTCCGCATTGTTTAGCTGGTCGTTCAACAAATGGGAAGGTCCGCAGGACTACTGGCTGATCAAGACGGGCGAGAAGGACACGATGGGCATCGATGGCGGCTTGCTCCCGCGACGAGGACCGCCGCCGGTGCCGATGCAGGCGGTCAATGCCTATGTCTGCACCATCGGCGTCGACAATCTCGACGCCACTTTGAAAAAGGTGGGCGAGCTTGGCACCATGCTCGTCGTGCCGAAAATGGCGGTCCCGGGCGTGGGCTGGCTTGCCTATGCCGCCGACACCGAAGGCAATATTTTCGGCATGCTGCAACCGGATGCGGCGGCCAAGTGAGATCGGCGCGCAGCTGCCGGGCCAGGTAAGCGCGACCCCTTAGCGTGACCGCCGCGACCGATCGGATTTGCGCGGCAATCGCCGATGAAGGCTGTGCGGTCGAAGCCGATTTTCTACCGCAAGCTGCGACCGCCGCGCTGGCCGACGAGGCGCGGGCGCGCGATGCGGCAGGCGAATTTCACGCTGCCGGCGTCGGTCGCGGCAGCGCGCGCATGCAGCGAAGCGACGTACGCGGCGATCGCATCCTGTGGCTCGATCAAAGCTCGGCAGACCTGGTCCAGCAACCATTCTGGCAGGCGCTGGACGCGCTGCGCCGCGCGTTCAACGAGACGCTTCAGCTTGGCCTCTTCTCCATCGAAGCACACTACGCCCTGTACCCGCCGGGCGCCTTTTATCGCCGCCACCGGGACCAGTTTCGCGGCCGCGCGTCTTCATCCGACGTGCGCGTGATTTCCTGCGCGATGTACCTAAACGAAGACTGGACCTCGGCCGACGGCGGCGCTTTGCGCCTGTACGACGATGAACGGGTGCGCGACGTGCTGCCGGTGGCAGGAACGCTGGTGTGCTTTCTGTCCGATCGTTTCGAGCACGAGGTTTTGCCAGCGACGCGCGAGCGTTTGGCGTTGACGGGGTGGTTTAGGCGTCGGGCGTGATGTTGGCGTCGAGCGGCCGGGTCGTTACGCTACTGACGATACTCGATCGAGACTTCATGCGACTCCGTCGAGCTGTCGGGGGTCCTCGTCAAGACCTTGGCCGCCGCCGGCCGATCGCCGAATAGCAAACGCACCGATGCCGGATCGGACAGCCTGATCACTACGCGGCCGGCGTCCGCCGTCGCAGACACCATCGCACCTTCGACCAGGGAGCCTCCATCCGGCCCTATCTTCCACAATGACGCCTGACCTGCCCTCAACAGCTCGTCAAGATTCCCGGCTCCTTCCGCCGCCCCGGGAAACTTGAACAAGGAGAATCCGAACCGGTACTCCCCGTCGCTGCTCTGGACGCTGAGATCCCAAGTGAATTCAAGAACGTTGTCGCGAGTCTTGGCGCGAGCCCAGCGCCACGGTCCCTCATGGCCTACCGGAATCGAGAACTCCGCGACGAGTCCCGTGACCACGCCGGTGGACCGCGGCTCGGCTCCGAAGGCGATCGCTGCCGCCGCACTCCCAACCAGTGCAAGAATTATCGCTCTCACGACGTTCACGATCGCACCTTCCTTCCATCACCGCATTCACAACGACCGACCGTCGAAGTTCTTTACTGGAATGGATGCGAGGTCAACGCCTTCGAGGCAGCGAATATTGACTGCTGCCATGGGCTTGCCCTTGTGAACGGCCTCGGCATACGGATGAATGCCGCATGTCCCGCAGAAATGGTGCTGGATGACATGCTTGTTGAACGTGTACGTACCGACATCTTCCTCCGAGGTGAGTAAGCGCAGCTTGTCGCGAGGCACGAACCACAACAGCGAGCCCTTACGAGAGCAGAGAGAGCAGTTGCATGACATCGCCTCGGTGATTTCACCTTCAACCTCGAGTGCGATCTTGCCGCAGTGACAGCTACCTTGGTAGACCATGTGCGCGCTCCTTGTGCGTTGAGACCCGCCGAAGTTCAGTACCCGGCCGCCTGACCATCCTTGCGCGACTCGCTGGCGCCTACCCAGGCTCCGTCGGGAAGGCGTTTGATCGCCTGGTAGCCCCCATAGGCCCAGACGGATCTTCCGAGGATGTGGCGCTTCATCTGCAGCGCGCGCAGCGTTGGTTCGGGGAAACCGCTCTCGAGATTGACCTTGCCGCCATCGGTCATCACGCCGCCGGTGGGATGCTGCGGCGTGTCCCAGTAGATGCGCGGCGCATCGCCCGCCTCCTGCAGATTCATCCCGAAATCGATAAGGTTGAGCACGATCTGCACGTGCCCCTGCCGATCCACTTCCGCCTTGAGCGCGTCGTAGGACAGCGACTTCGGCGATCGCCCGCTCG
>DASZZK010000287.1:0-1753 GCA_035544975.1 Casimicrobiaceae bacterium
CGAGCTGAACGGACTCGCGCGCCTCGGCACCAACCCGATCGATGTGCTTAAGCGCAGCGTACCCGGCTATCTGACCGTCACCGACCCGGCCCTGCGGCCTGCCGGCGCCACGGCCAGGGATTATTTTCCGGAGTTCTAGAGGGTCACCGCAATGGCATTTCGAAAGCTAGTCAAGGCGGGATTCGCGCTGGCGTCAGCCTGCGCGCTGGCGCAACCGACCGCACCGACGCAGAATCGCGTCGTCAATGTGGACCGCGTGGTCGCCGTCATCAACGACGAGGCGATCACCCAATACGATCTCGACGACGCCAAACGCATTGTTTTGCAGCAGCTCAAGCAGCAGAACGTGCAGCCGCCGGCGCAGGAAATTCTCGACAAGCAGGTGCTCGAGCGCATGCTGACCGAGCGCTCGCTGCTTCAATTCGCCAAGGAAAGCGGCGTCAAAATCGACGATACGATGATCGAGCGTGCAATCCTGCGTATTGCGCAGGATAACAAGCTTTCGGCCGAAGATTTTCGCAAGGCGCTAGCCAAGGAGAACATCACCTATCCCAAGTATCGCGAGGACATTCGCAACGAGCTCACGATGCAGCGCCTGCGCGAGCGCGAGGTCGACAGCAAGATCACGGTCAGTGACGCCGAAGTCGATCAGTATCTTGCGACACTCAAGGGACAGAATACCGGTGAGGCCGAATACAAGCTGGCGCATATTCTGGTGATGGTGCCCGAGCAGGCAAGCGCGGAGCAGATCGACGCCAGGAAGCGGCGCGCGGAAGACGCGTTACGCGCGCTGAAGAGCGGTGCCGATTTCGCCCAGGTCGCGGCGGGATTTTCCGACGCGAGCGATGCGCTGAGCGGCGGCAATCTTGGCTGGCGCCCCGGCGCGCGCCTGCCGACGGTGTTCGGCGACGAGGTCCGGGCGATGACTGTCGGCCAGATTTCGTCGATCACGCGCAGCGCCGCCGGATTTCATATCGTCAAGCTGCTCGACAAGCGCAGCCACAACGAGCCGACGGTAGTCGATCAGACGCACGCCCGGCACATACTCGTACGCGTCAACGAAATCGTTTCGGAATCCGACGCCAAGGCCAAGATCGAACGGCTCAAAGACCGGATCGATACGGGGGCAAAGTTCGAGGAGTTGGCGAAGCTCAATTCCGAGGACGGCACTTCTGCCAAAGGCGGTGACCTTGGCTGGCTCAATCCGGGCGACACCGTTGCGGAATTCGACGAGGCGATGAAGAAGCTGGAGCCGAATCAGGTTTCCGATCCCGTGCGCTCGCCTTTCGGTTGGCACCTCATTCAGCTGCTCGAGCGGCGGCGGCAGGACATCACCGGCACTCGCGAGCGTTCCGAGGCGCAAGCGGCGATCCGCCAGCGCAAGGTGGACGAGGCGTTTCAGGACTGGGTGCGCCAGATCCGCGACCGGGCGTACGTCGAAGTTCGCCTCGATGATCGTTAGTATTCCTTGCCGCGTCGCGCAGTAGCACGCGCTACATCTCTCAGCGCTTCGGCGGCGACTCCTCGGGTGGGCGGACGGCGCGAAACATGCCGAGCAGCAACAGGTCGTAGGCGATTTTCAGGATGCCGCCGATCAGGAGCGGCCAGCCGAATGTCGAGACCTGCAGCAGGTAACCCGCCGCCAGAGGGCTGATCGCCGAGGCCAAGCTGCGCGGAACCGAGGTGATGCTGGCAGCCGCCGCACGTTCGGAAGGCGATACCACTGCCATCACGTACGAGCTTCGCGTCGGCA
>DASZZK010000288.1:0-2481 GCA_035544975.1 Casimicrobiaceae bacterium
ATTGCTGCTCGAGGCGATCGACAAGGCCGGCTACACCGCCGGAACGGACATTGCGCTGGCGCTCGATTGCGCGGCGTCCGAGTACTTCAAGGACGGCATGTACGAGCTCGAATCCGAAGGCACGAAGCTGACGCGCTCGCAGATGGTCGATTACCTCGCGAACTGGGTCGACAAGTACCCGATCATTTCAATCGAGGACGGCATGTCCGAGCACGATTGGGACGGCTGGAAGCTGCTCACCGACAGGCTCGGCAAGAAAGTGCAACTGGTCGGCGACGATTTGTTCGTGACCAACACCAAGATTCTCAAACAAGGCATTGCCAAAGGCGTCGCCAATTCGATCCTGATCAAGATCAACCAGATCGGAACCTTGTCGGAGACCTTCGCCGCGGTCAGCATGGCCATGCGCGCGGGCTATACGTCGATCATCTCGCATCGCTCGGGCGAGACCGAGGACAGCCTGATCGCCGACATCGCGGTCGGCACCAACGCCGGTCAGATCAAGACCGGTTCGCTGTCGCGCTCGGACCGCATTGCGAAATACAACCAGCTCCTGCGCATCGAGGAAGATCTCGGTGACGTCGCCAGTTATCCCGGGCGCGAGGCGTTCCACCAATTGAGCTGACTCCCGTGCGATTCCTCGCCTTCATCTTTGCGGCACTGATTCTCGCCCTGCAATATCCGATGTGGCTGGGCAAGGGCGGTTGGCTGCGGGTGCGGGAGCTCGATCGCCAGGTCGAGGCGCAGAAGCACGTCAATACCGAGTTGCAGACTCGCAACGCGGTGCTCGACGCCGAGGTGCGGGATCTGAAGCAGGGGCTCGAAGCCATCGAAGAGCGGGCGCGCTCGGACCTGGGCATGATCCGGCACGACGAAGTGTTTTTTCAGCTGCCGCAAAATGCGGCGTCTCGTGCGCCACCGGCAGCCGGCGAGCGGCCCGACTATCCCTCCCGATAGACGTTCGCGCTAAGCGGCTCGAAAGCCCATGCCGCGCGTCAGCTCCCGCGACAACCCTCGCCTGAAGCAGGCGGCCCGGCTGGTCGCGTCTTCGCGCGATCGCCGCAAGGCGGGGCGCTGCGTGCTCGAGGGCGAACACGTCATCGCGGTGTACTGCGAGCGATACGGTGCGCCGGAAACCTTGATCGTCCTCGAGTCCGCACTGGAGCGCGACGGCATTCGCAAGCTGCTCGACACGGTCCCGTCGGCGCGGAGCCTCATCGTCACCGAGTCCGCATGGGCCGAGTTTGCGCAATTCCCGCCGGGCTTAAGCGCGATGGCGGTTGTGGTCGCGCCGCGTCCCGAGTATCGCGAGAGCGCGGAATTTTGCCTGTTGCTCGACGGCATTCAGGACCCCGGTAACGTGGGCTCCATCTTGCGCACGGCCGCCGCGGCGGGCGTCGAGCAGGTCTTGCTTTCGGCGCATTGCGCTTTTGCCTGGTCGCCCAAGGTTCTTCGCGCCGGGCAGGGCGCGCATTTCCATTTGCAGATCTTCGAGGACATCGATCTGGTCGAGTGGGCGCGCGCGTACCGGGGAACGTTGGTCGCGGCGGTCGCGGCGGAAGGCGAGCCCTTGTTCATCGTCGATTTGACGCCACCCGTCGCGATCGCAATCGGGAATGAAGGCATCGGCTTGTCGGACGCGCTGCGCGCCGCCGCAGCCAGGCGCGCCACCATTCCCATGCCCGGCGGCTTCGATTCGCTCAACGCCGCGGCCGCCGCCGCGGTGTGTCTGTTCGAATGCGTGCGTCAGCGAAACTCGCCCAAATAATGCTGTTGATGCCGTTGCCGGATCGAAGAAGCTCGAGCGGCTATCGCAGAACGCCGGAGAATTGGGCGTCCTCGCGGCAGTTCCCCCCCACCGAAGGCGCGCTGAAACGGCCTTCCACCCCTTGCGCGGTGGCCTTGATCTCGGTCATGCTCGCCGAAGTGTTGAGTCCGTCGCTACATGAATAAGTTGCGGCGGGCACGCTGTACAACTGACCATGTTGCGCGAGCGTTCCGGAAAAAGTGCAACTGAGGTTCGTGTAACTAAATGCGAAGGTGACGCTTGAATTGGTGAGCTGGGTGACTTGCAGATCAAAGTAATCGCGATAAGGACCGTTGGTAGAGCTTATGGTGCAGCCGGAATAGGTGCCGCTTTGCGCGCCGCTATACGTGCCACCGACGGTGATGGGGGTGAGGGTCTGGCGCTGGATCGTCTTGGTCACGGCGCCCACGCCGTTGACGATGTAGATCAGTTTTGCCGTGTAGGGGCCGAGCGGCTGGAACGATACCGTGCCGGCTGCCCCGCCGCCGAAGCCAACCCAAGGCATTAGGTAATAGGTGCCAGTCGTCGAGTAGAGCGTACCGTTGAAGTTACCGATGGCATCCTGCGTCACCTGCCCGGTGAACCAGGTGGGTTTGCCGTCTGCACCATAAATGAAGAAAGTGATGAACAGGAAGCTGTTGCTCTGCACGACATTGACGCCCCAGCCGGCCTCC
>DASZZK010000289.1:0-5140 GCA_035544975.1 Casimicrobiaceae bacterium
CTGCGCGATGTTTCCGCCCGCTTCTTCGTCGCCCTCAAGGGCGCGAGCTTTGGGCGCTGCGATCTGCGGGTCGACCGCAGCGGCGTGCCCTTCATGCTGGAAATCAATCCCAACTGCGGCGTTTATTACCTTCCCGAAGACGCCGGCAGCGCCGACCTCTGTCTTTTGCACGATCCGGAAGGCCATGCCGGCTTCACTCGCCGGCTGATCCGGGCGGCATTACACCGGCACGCTCTGCATCGTGCCGGGGCCACGCCGATGGCAGCCTTCGCCGAGTATCGCTGATCACCAGAAGAAGTGAATCAAATTGAACAGCAGCGCCATTAAGGCCAGGACCGCAAAAAGCGACACGATCGCCACCAGCGTGTGATTCGTTTCGTTTCGAAAAACGGCGAGGTCCTCCGCGAGATCTACCACCTGACCATAGCTCACCGGAGGCTCGGGCGGGGATTGATCGGCGTCGGCGGAGGGAGCCGTGGGCGGCTCCGGAACGGTGATGGGGATGATCGCCGAAAAATTCGTCACCGGCAAAAACGCGAACGACTGGTTGTCCCAGACCTTCGTGCGCCCCTCGGGAGCCATTCTGTAGGTCATGCCCCGCGTCTCGTTCCGGGATACCTTCTCTCCCGCGTCGACGAAAAATTTCGACGGCAGCCTGCCCGAAATCGCGATTTTGAGGAGCGCGTCGAACTTCTTGGTCGAAATCGAGATATTGATCTGGAATTTCGCCGACGCCTGGTCGCCGCCGCGCCCCGCGTCCACAAAGACGAGCGACCCGACACCCTTGCCATTGCCCTGCCATTTGTCCGTTCTGCGTTCGCGGATGCGTAGAACACCGGCGAGCGCCTGCAGTGTTCCGCCGGTCGCCAGCTCGATGCTCTCCCCCTTCGCGAGGACGATCTTCATCACCAGCACGCTCTCTTTATTCTCTTCGAGTACGAGCCGTGCCTTGGTCGGGGTGAAACCAACGAGCGGCATTGTTCAGTCTGATGTGCGCCGCTTGCGATAGCGAATCGCCGCTACCGCGTATCGGCCAGCGACGTTGCGCGCCATCACCACTGCGGGCAAGAGCAAGCTACCGGCTGCTTTCCGTGCGCGTGCGCCAATTGAAAGAATCGTCGCGACACCGCGTCTGCCGTTCGCCAGTGCGGTCTGGTCGGATTCATTCCGGCGGCTTTTCCTTCCCGAGAATATCAAAGCGTAGCACACCAAAACCCGCAGCCCGGCAAGCGGCCCCGCGATGAGGCGACGTTGAAGACAACAGCAGCCAACGCAGAGAGACGGGAACGGCCAGCCGCTTCCGAATGAAGAGCGCCGGCCGCCTTTCGATTGCTAGCGCAGTCGGGCTCGAGCAAGCGCAGAGATATCGTCGTCAGCATGCTCGTGCCGGGACATCTGTAGGCTCCAGCAATCGCGCTCGAAGGCGATTGGAACTTCGACCATTGCAGCAAAGTACGGGCCGACGAGGTGATTCAGGGATCGATCGTTCCCGGTTGTTCGCGGCCTTCGCGTTGCGTGCCGCGGTCGCCGATTACCTGATTCGTTGAACGTCTGCTTTCGGCCACAACCCGACGTGTAGCTTCGTGCTCCAGCGGGCTGTCCAAGCGAATGCATCGTCTGGATTCGGAACGCGCACATCTTCAAATGAGGTTAGGGCCCAGCGGCGCCCGCGGGACGCCGAAGCACTAACAGCCACTGGCCGCCAAGTCGAAGCGCACGGGCCGAGCTATCTCCTAATTCCGCTTCGTCAGCGTCAAGATCGTTCCCTCGCGCTTCATGTCCGTGCGATTGAGGAAGCTCATGCCGAGCAAGGCGATGGGCAGGCTGTTGCCCTCCGTGATGACTGCGTCGACGTTGTGCACGGCCACGCCGCCAACGCGTACCGTGTCGAGCTTGAGACGATAAGCGAACACATTGCCGTTGGCCGTTTCCATCACGAGCTTCTGGCCGTTGTGGTAGTCGAGCCCGAGGCGGCTCGCCTCGCGGGCAGGAAGCGTGATGAACGTCGCGCCGGTATCCACGGCAAATCGAACCGGCATACCGTTCACTTCGCCATCGGCGACCAAATCGCCCCGGTCGTTTGTTGGGACCACCGCGTAGTTGGCCGCGGCGGCGGGGCTCGTCTGGGCCGCGGCGGCGGGGCTCGTCTGCCTTCGCGCAGGACCGATTGCGAGCGCCACGCGTCGACCCTGGATATCGAACGTTGCGCCATCGCGCCCCACCGACAGCAGGGTGATGTCGTCTCGCGTTTTCTGTCCGACGGAGAGAGTTTGCAGGGCACCGCCTTCGATCTGCACTACGGCCTTGTTTGGGAACAGGCCGACGACGTTCACGTCCAGCGCGGTTGCGCCGGTCGAGACCAGCAGGCCGATGGCTATCGAAGCAATGCGATGGCGAGGATTCATGATGTACGCGGTCGATCGAATCAGTTATTTTTTCGGGTCGCCCAGCGAGAGCGAGTTCGGCTCGTGCCCGAGTAACTGGGCTTTGAGCATGGCAGGTTCTTTATGCACGTGTCATGCCAGCGCAAGAAGTCCCTTTCAAAACAGACCCCCCGCGTCCTCGACCTCGGAATAGAGCACCGGTGCGGACGCGCTGAACGTCAGGTCGTGGCAGCGCGCGGCACCGGGGTGCGGCTTGGCCACCGCCGGGACAACGACCAGTGCTTCGGATAGCCCATTCGAATTCCGCCATAAGATGGGGTCCACCAGAAAATGCGCTGACGATCGGTGCGATTCGGGCTACGGGCGCGCGCTTGCTAATATCACGCTCACCCTGGGAACGTTAAAGGAAGAATTCATGATCAAGATTGGGAGTTTGCTTCTCGTCGCCGCGATTGCCACTTATGGCCTTCACGCCTTGGCTCAGATCCGAGCGGATGTCCGCCCGACAATGACGCCAATCAGTAGTTCGTCGTCCAACGGGATTTCGTTTGCCTGGTTTTATGACAGCACCGAGCGAACGGTCTTCGTTTGCCGTATCGGTCAGGCCCCCGGGGAAACCGTGGAATGCAAGGCGAAGACGACGCTACAGTAGTGGTCGACTGCTTCGGAGAGGACCGACCGGATGGTGGGTCGAACTCAGTCGTTGAGTGGAATGCGTGTCAAGTCTGATCGGACACTGAACGGCCGAGCTTTGGTCGGGACAAGCTATGCCTGCTTCAGACGACCTCGAATAGCCCCGCAGCACCCATCCCTCCGCCGATGCACATGGTCGCCACCACGAACTTCACGCCGCGACGCTTGCCCTCGATCAGAGCGTGGCCGGTGAGCCGCGCGCCCGAAACGCCGTAGGGGTGACCGACCGCGATCGCGCCGCCATTCACGTTGAGGCGTTCGTTGGGGATGCCGAGCTTGTCGCGGCAGTAGATCACTTGCACCGCGAACGCCTCGTTGAGCTCCCAGAGCCCGATGTCGTCGATTTTCTTGCCCGCGCGCTCGAGCAATCGCGGCACGGCGAAGACGGGGCCGATGCCCATTTCATCCGGCTCGCAACCGGCCACCGCGAAACCGCGAAAGATTCCCAGGGGCTGCAAGCCTTTTTTCGCGGCGATCCGGTCGCTCATCACCACGCACGCCGACGCGCCATCGGAAAACTGGCTTGCGTTGCCGGCGGCGATCACGCCGCCCGGCAGCGCGGGCTTGATCTTGGCGACTCCGTCGTAGGTCGTATCGGCGCGGATGCCTTCGTCGGCCGCGATGGTCGTTTCCCTGGTCAGCAAACGCGCCGACTCCTTGTCGGCCACGCCCATGGTCACGGTCAGCGGCACGATCTCGGCGTCGAATTTCCCTGCCGCCGCGGCGGCTGCAGCACGCTGCTGGCTCTGCGCGCCATACTCATCCTGCTTCTCGCGCGAGATCGCGTAGCGTTTTGAAACGTTCTCCGCCGTTTCCAGCATGGTCCAATAGATCTCGGGCTTGTGTTCCAGCAGCCATGTGTCGCGCAACATATGCTTGTTGGACTCGTTCTGCACGCACGATATCGATTCGACGCCGCCGGCGACAAAGATCTCGCCCTCGCCCGCCATCACCCGTTGCGCGGCCATGGCAATCGTCTGCAAGCCCGAGGAGCAGAAGCGATTGATCGTCATTCCGGGCACACTGACGGGGCAACCGGCGCGCAGGGCGATTTGCCGTGCGATATTGGAGCCGGTAGCGCCTTCGGGAAACGCGCAGCCCATCAGGACGTCGTCGACTTCGGCCAGGTCGAGCCTTGCGCGCTCGATCGCGTGCTTGACGACGTGGCCGCCCAGGGTCGCGCCGTGAGTCATGTTGAACGCGCCGCGCCACGACTTGGCGAGGCCGGTACGCGCGGTGGAAACGACGACTGCGTCGGTCATGGTGGAATCTTCCCGTCGAGTGGCAATGATGTGCCGTCAGCCGTTGAACGTCTTGCCTTCCGACGCCAGCTTGCCCAGCAGAGGCGCCGGCTGCCAGAACGCCGGATCGGCATGCGCATTGCCCGCCAGGCGCGCCATGCTTCGCACGACGTTGTACAGACCCAGCATGTCGGCGTAGAGCATGGGCCCGCCGCGATACAATGGAAAGCCATAGCCAGTCAGATAAACCATGTCGATATCGGACGCGCGCTGGGCGATGCCCTCCTCGAGGATGCGCGCACCTTCATTGATCAGCGCGAGGATGCAGCGCTCGACGATCTCATCGTCGGCGATCTTACGCGGCGTGATGCCGACCTCTTTACGGTAGCCGGCGATCAATTGGTCGACCGCTGGATCGGGAATGGCGTCGCGCCTGCCCGCTTCGTAGCGGTACCAGCCGAGCCCCGTCTTCTGGCCGAAACGACCCAGCTCGCATAGCCGGTCGGCGATCTTCGAGTAGACGACGTCCGGCTTCTCGACGTAACGGCGCTTGCGGATGTACCAACCTACGTCATTGCCCGGCAGGTCGCTCATGCGAAAAGGCCCCATCGCCATGCCGAAGCGCTCCAGCGCGCGGTCGAGTTGCTGCGGCGATGCGCCCTCGTCGAGAAGAAACATCGCCTGACGCAAATACTGCTCGATCATGCGATTGCCGATAAAGCCATCGCATACGCCGGACACGACCGCGGTCTTGTTGATTTTCTTGGCGACCTGCATGACCGCGACCAGCACATCCTTGGCGGTCTTTTCCCCACGCACGAC
>DASZZK010000290.1:0-1623 GCA_035544975.1 Casimicrobiaceae bacterium
AGCGCGGTCTCGAACGACTCGGCGATGCGCTGTTTCAGATCCTGGCGCACTCGCAGCCGGTCGACGACGACCTCTACGGTGTGCTTCTGGTTCTTGGTCAGGCGCGGTGTGGCATCGATCTCGTACACGGTGCCGTCGATGCGCACCCGCACGAAGCCCTTGGCGCGCAGCTCGACCAACAGCTCTGCCTGCTCGCCTTTGCGGTTGACGACCGCCGGCGACAGGATCATCAGCTTGGTTTCCTCCGGCATCATCAACACCGCGTCGACCATCTGCGAAATGGTCATCGCCATCAACTTCTGTTCCGGGTGGTCGGGACAATACGGCTCGCCGACGCGCGCGAAAAGCAGGCGCAGGTAGTCGTGGATCTCGGTGACGGTGCCGACGGTTGAGCGCGGGTTGTGCGACGTCGCCTTCTGCTCGATCGAGATCGCCGGCGACAGGCCTTCGATCAAATCGACGTCGGGCTTTTCCATGAGCTGCAGGAACTGCCGCGCATAGGCCGAGAGCGACTCGACGTAGCGGCGCTGGCCCTCGGCGTAGAGCGTGTCGAAGGCGAGCGAGCTCTTGCCCGAGCCGGATAGGCCTGTGATAACGATCAGCCGGTGCCGCGGCAGATCGAGATTGACGTTCTTTAGATTGTGCGTGCGTGCGCCGCGAATGCGGATGTATTCCATGCCGATGCAGGAGCGGTGGACAACCTGCTAATATACTCCTTTTCGGTCGCTCTTTCTAAGCCGATCCGCTCCGCACCATTCGGCGTCGCCTTGGCTGCCGCGGTTGCCTCGGATCATGAGGCGCCCTCCAACACACTCGAACCGCCGCATCATCCGAACAGCCGATTCCAGCGCCCGCCCGCGCCGGATACAATCGACGAACTATTCGAAGGGGATCAGCAAATGGCGTCAGTCAACAAGGTGATTCTGATCGGCAACCTGGGCCGCGATCCGGAGACCCGGTATACGACCGGCGGCGATGCCGTCACCAATATTCGCCTCGCCACTACGGACACGTGGAAAGACAAGGCCGGCGAGAAGCAGGAAAAGACCGAGTGGCACAGCATCGTCTTTTTCGGCCGGCAAGCCGAAATCGCCGGCGAGTATCTGAAAAAAGGTCGCCAAGTCTACGTCGAGGGACGCCTGCAGACGCGAAAGTGGCAGGACAAGGAAGGGCAGGATCGCTACACCACCGAAATCGTCGCCGACCGCATGCAGATGCTCGGCAGCCGTGAGGGCAGCGTCGCGGTCCACACCGCGGACGAGCCGCCCGACCGCGAGCGCGCTTCAGCCGGCGCAGCCACGTCGGCATCGGCCCCGAGCGGCGCGAAGGGCGGCGCCCAGCCGTCCAAGAAAAACGTCGACGATCTGGACGACGACATTCCATTTTGATCGGCCCACGACGCAGGAAATAGGTTTGATCCGTGGACGCGTCGGCCGCCTGCAGCAATTCGACGACGCCGCCCGCGAGCCGCAGCCGCGCGTAATGGCCGGTGGCAATGCGGTCCGCACCCAGCGTCCGCGCGTGGTCCAGAAACGATCGGAACTTGATCTCGCTGTTGCACAGCACATCGGGGTTCGGCGTGCGGCCGGCAGCATATTCGCGCAAGAAGGCAGCGAAGACGCG
>DASZZK010000291.1:0-4407 GCA_035544975.1 Casimicrobiaceae bacterium
AACACCGACCACTTCGGGATGCAGCTCGGTCTTTCCAGGGCAATCGCCGCCGACGGCGTTGATGTGCATCCCGGGCTCGATCATGTCCGGCGTGAGAATGGTCGCATTGTTCTTGTCCGCCGTAAGGGTCGTCACGATATCGGCACCACGCACCGCTTCCTGGATCGATGCGGACTTCACCAATGTCAGTCCCCGCATTCCTCGTAGATTCTCGAACAACTTGTCCGTTGCCGCGTCGTCGATATCGAATGCCCTGATTTCCCGAATGCCCAGGAGCGCCTTGAATGCGAGCACCTGGAACTCGCTCTGTGCTCCGCTGCCGATCAGTGCCATCGACTTTGCGCCGGGGCGTACCATCACAGAAGCCGCGAGCGCGGAAGTCGCGGCCGTACGAAGAGCGGTCGAAATGGTCAGCTCGCTGAGCAACAGTGGATAGCCGGTGGCGACTTCCGCGAGCACACCAAAGGCAACGACCGTCTGCCTGCCGGTCACCGGGTTATTCGGATGGCCGTTGACGAATTTGAATGCATAGAGGTTGTCGTCGCAGATCGGCATCAGCTCGATGACGCCATTGCGCGAATGATTTGTCAGTCGAATCGACTTTTCGAAATCGTTCCACCGAACGTAATCATCGCGGATGTATCGGGCGAGACTCGAGAGCATAGCCTCCACGCCCGACGATTGAACGAGCTGGCACATCTCCGCAATGCCAACGTAGCGAATCGTTCCACTCTCCGCCGCGGTATCGAATTCGGACACGGGTTCTCCGCCTTTGGCTACGCCATCTGGGCTCGAGCCTGGGACCTGCGGATTGACGGACCGTCGACCTCTCGGCTGGACGACCAGTCCTGGCGCGGGATTTGAGCTTCGTTCATGGGTCTATCGTAACGCGAAATCGCCGGGTGCTTGAAAGCGGAGGCGTGGGCCACCATCTTTCAATCGTGGCCTCTTCCCGCCTCAGGCTTGCCGCGTTGCCTTTCGCCGCCGCCGATGATGCGCGCGCTGCGGAGTCGGCGCGCCAGGATCCCCGCGCTTCGGACGCAGAGATGCTCGACGCGTATTCCAGCGCGGTCACCGGCGTTGTCGCTGAGGTCGCTCCCGCGGTCGCCCACGTTCGCGTCGAGCGGGGTGCGCGCGATCGCGGCACGCGCGCGGGTTCGGGCTCGGGATTCATTATCACGCCGGACGGGTACATGGTAACCAACAGCCACGTCGCCGGCGGTGCGAGTGCCCTTGAAGTCACACTGCCCGACGGCCGCGTTGCGGCCGCGGAGCTGGTGGGCGACGATCCCGACTCCGATCTGGCGGTCATCAAGATCGGCGCGGTGGGCCTTGCTTACGTTCGGCTGGCCGACTCGTCGAAGCTGCGCGTCGGGCAAATCGCGGTCGCCATCGGCAGTCCGTACGGATTTCAGCACACCGTCACCGCCGGCATCGTCAGCGCCCTGGGCCGGTCGATGCGTGGGCAAACGGGACGCCTGCTCGACAACATCATCCAGACCGACGCGCCGCTCAATCCGGGCAATTCCGGCGGACCCCTGGTCGATTCGACAGGCGGTGTTATCGGCGTGAACACGGCGATAATTCTTCCCGCGCAAGGGATTTGCTTCGCCATCGCCTCGAACACCGCGGAGCGCGTTGCCATCGCGCTGATCCGGGAGGGACGCGTGCGGCGGGCCTATGTCGGAGTGGGCGGTCAGGACACGCCGATCGGGCGCCGCATGGTGCGCCACTTTGCGCTCGCGCACGAGTCGGGCATCCGGGTCAGCACGGTGGAAAAAGGCTCGCCCGCCGCTGTCGCGGGCGTGCGCGAGGGGGACATCATCGTCTCGTTCGGCGATGCGGCGGTCACATCGGTCGACGACCTGCAACGCCTGCTCACCGACGCTCGCATCGGCGACGGCGTCGATATCGCCGTGTTGAGGCGCGATCGTCAGCTCACGTTGCGCATCACGCCGCGCGAATCCCGACATTGATCTGTTCTCTCTGCGCCGCTAGCGGCGGCACAAAATCCATGCCAACATTCGACCGTGACCGTCGTTCGAATTGATGGATAGCACGCGGTCCGGATCACACTCGCAAGTCATCGGAGCACTCCATGCCTGAATCGAAGAAAGCACGTGTCGTGGGTTTCAATCATGTCGCTCTGGAGGTCGGTGACATTGAAGCTGCGCTGGCTTTCTATGGTCGCTTTTTCGACTTCGAACTTCGAAGCAAGAGCGATACAGCAGCGTTTATCGATCTGGGTGACCAATTCATTGCGTTCCAGAAGGGCCGTACGCAGCCCGCCGATGATGGCCGTCATTTTGGCCTCGTCGTCGATGACAAGGAGGCGGTCCGCGAGGCTTTGGCCGACGCGGGCATCGAGGCCCTGCCCGGCCCGTTCCTTGATTTCCTGGACCCGTGGGGTAATCGAATCGAAATCGTCGGCTACGCAAATGTTCAGTTCACCAAGGCACCGAATGTGCTGCGCGGTATGGGTTTATCGCATCTGTCGAAGAACCAGACTGCGATCAAGGAGCTCACGGACAAGGGCATGGCGCCGAGCTGAAGGGCAACTTTTTCCGCTCGTCGCTCGATACATGAAGTCACTTGGCAAAAAACCGGAAGGCGCGCGGCTCGAGCGCATCAAGGCTTCGCCGCTTTGGGCGGGCCAGCAGTTCCGCAACGTGCACCCCTTCATCCCCGGCTTGCGCGACCCGAAGGTGTCGATGCCGACGATCGGCGATTTTCTCTGCGGCGGTGAGCGCCGCGTGCCGCGAGGGCCGCTGCCATCGATGAACCCGCTCGAAGCTTGGGGGCGCCCGGCCGCCAGCGGGCTGCGCGCTACCTGGCTCGGCCATTCCACGGTGCTGATCGAGATCGACGGCCTGCGCGTCCTCACCGATCCGGTCTGGGGGTCGCGCGCGTCGCCATCGCGGCTTGCCGGCCCCAAGCGCTTCCAGCCCGTGCCCGTCCCCCTTCGCGCAATGCCGCCGGTAGACCTCGTGATCGTGTCGCACGACCACTACGACCACCTCGACTACCCGACCATCCGCGAACTCGCCAAGCGCGACGTGCCGTTCGTCACGTCGCTCGGGGTCGGCGCGCACCTCGAAGCATGGGGCGTGGTACCTAAGCGCATTGTCGAGCTCGACTGGTGGGAATCGCACCCGTTGCCCAACACCGGGCTCACGGTGACCGCCGCGCCCTCGCAGCACTTTTCCGGACGAGGGCTGCACGACCGCAACGCGACCTTGTGGTCCTCGCTCGTCATCCGTTCGCAACGGCACACCGTGTTCTTCAGCGGCGATACCGGCCTCACGACGGAATATCAGACCATCCGCGAACGGCTCGGACCGTTCGACCTCGTGATGCTGGAAGTGGGCGCGTTCCATCCTGCGTGGGGCGACATCCACCTTGGGCCGAAGAACGCGCTCGATGCGCTGTCGCTGCTCGGCGGCGGCCCTTTCCTGCCCATACACTGGGGCACGTTCAGCCTTGCGATGCATGCCTGGGACCAGCCCGCGGAGGCCTTGCTGGAGTTGGGTCCGAAAGCGGGCGCGCGACTCGTGATGCCTCGCCTCGGCGAACCGGTCGAGCCGGCGCACGCGGAAGACGCCAAGCCTTGGTGGCGCGTCGTCGACGCGACCGCGCGCGCACCCGAGCCCGACACATCTGCTGCGACTTCGTTGCCGAAGGCTATGCCCTGGCCGATGGACTAGTTGGTCACGGCGACGCAGCGGGCGATGAACTCAGATCCGGAATCACCGCGGTTGCTTCGATCTCGACTTTGGCAGCGTCTTCGATCAATGCAGCCACCTGCACCGCGGTCATGGCCGGGTAATGACGGCCTATGACTTCGATGTACGCGCGCCCAAGCGCCGCGTAGCTCGCGATATATTCGCGTTTGTCGACGACGTACCACGTCATGCGCACAATGTGCTCGGGGAGCCCTCCGGCTTCGGCCAGGACGGCGACAACGTTTGCCAAGGCCCGACGCGCCTGAGCGACGAAGTCGGTCGCTTCAAATTCGCCGGAAGCGTTCCAGCCGACCTGACCCCCGACAAAAACGATCCGACCGGCTGCGACAACGCCGTTCGAATATCCCCGCGGCTTCATCCAGCCGGGCGGCTGCAGCGTTTGCATGTGCGGTTCCTTATCAGGATGTTGCAATTTGGCTGCTGCGGAAGCGTTCGATGCGCTCGCGTAACCCGCCTGCGATCGGTCGCGATCGTCCGTCGGTAAGATCGACTTGGACGACCACTGTACGCATCTCGGCGCGCAACTGATCGCCGCATGTCAACGCATAGTCAATAGCCATCGATGAACGCCCTAGTTGCGGGACCGTCAGCACAATCGTCAGCTCATCGCCCAAGCGGCTGGGTGAATGGAATTCGGAAGCGAGCCGCACTATAGGAAAACCTT
>DASZZK010000292.1:0-5958 GCA_035544975.1 Casimicrobiaceae bacterium
GTGCGCCGCGTCCTGATGGCGAATCAACTGCTCGGCGCGGCCGAGGTCGGCGCGGTGATCCGTCTCGTCGGCGCGAATCCAGACCTCGAGTTTCATTTCCTCGTCGATTCGCTTTCGCAACTGGCATCGATCGAGCATCTCGCCGCACCGCAGAAGATGTCGCGCAAGCTCACCGCGCTGGTCGAGCTGGGCGTGCCCGGAGGCCGCACCGGCGCGAGAACGTTCGACGGGGCGCTCGCCGTGGCGCGCGCCGTCGCGGCGAGCAAGGTGGTCGCCTTGTCCGGCCTCGAATGCTACGAAGGGCTGCAGATCACCGGCGACTCGGGACGCGACGAAATCGTCGTCGCCGGGCTGATGCAGCGCGTGCACGACGTCGCGCTCACCTGCGACCGCGAGGGACTGTTTGCCGGTCCGGCTATCATCCTCACCGCGGGCGGCTCGGCGGCGTTCGACATCGTCGCACGCGATTTGCCGATGAAGCTCTCCAAGCCCGTGCTCACGATCCTGCGCAGCGGCTGTTACGTCACGCACGATTCCGGTTTCTACAATCGCATGCTGGAAGGCGTGAAAGCGCGCAGCGGCGCGGCCTGGCAATCGCGCTCCGGCCTGCAGCCGGCGCTCGAAGTCTGGTCGCGAGTGCAATCCTGTCCGGAGCCCGGGTTGGCGATCCTGACCATGGGCAAGCGCGACGCGTCTTTCGATCTCGACATGCCGATCCCCGGCAAACGCTACCGCCCGGGAACCGACGCCGCGCCGCAGCCCGTTCCGGCGTCGTGGAAGATCGCCACCATGAACGATCAGCACGCCTATCTTCGCTTTCCCAGCGATTCCGAGGAAGCGCCGCAGGTCGGCGATCTAGTCGGCTGCGGCATCTCGCATCCCTGCACGACCTTCGACAAATGGCGCGCGCTGTTCACGGTCGACGACGCTTATCGCGTGACCGGCGCGATCCGCACGTTCTTCTAAAGCCGCCACGTGACTCGCGCAAGCAAACGCCGCAGCAAGCTCCACCGTCCCGTGGGCGATGTTCTGCTCACCATGCGCGAGCGCGCAGAGTCGCTGTCTCAGGGACAGCAGCAGGTCGCCGCGGCCATGCTCGCGGATCCGGATTTCGCCGTGCGCGCCAATGTCGACGCTCTGGCGCGCCGGGCGAAGGTCAGCCCGCCGACGATCGTCCGCTTCTGCCGCGCATTGGGCTTTGCAGGCTTGCGCGAATTCAAGCTGCATCTCGCGCAGAGCCTCGCCGTCGGGACATCGACCCTGCATCGCGCGGTCGCGCCCGGCGACAACATGCAGACCGTGACGCACAAGGTATTGCAGGGCGCAGCCAGCGCCCTTGCCAACCTCGAGCAGCATATCTCGCCGGAGGATATCGAGCGCGCCGTCAGCAGAATCGCAAAAGCGCGGCGGGTCGATTGCTACGCCGTCGGCAACACGTCGATGTTCATGGCGAGCGACGCGCAGGCGCGCTTTTCCCGGCTCGGGCTGGTCTCGAACTTTTACTTTGACGCGCATCTGCAGCTCGTCTCGGCGGCGACGATGAACAAGCACGACGTCGCGCTGGCGATCTCGCATATAGGACGAATGCCCTTCCTGCTGGAGACCGTCGACGTCGCGAAGGAGCAGGGTGCGATGATCATCGCCATCACCCGGCCGGGTACGCCGCTTGCCGAACGTGCCGACGTGGTGCTGCCGGTGGTCGTTCCGGCCGACCCATCGATGCGCGTCGGCACCGAGGCGTATCTCGCGCAGATGGCGTATGTCGAAATACTGATGGTCGGCACAGGCTTGCGTCGAGGGCCGCCCGCGTTGCGCCAATTGAAACGCGTGCGACAGGTGCTGCAGGAGCGTGGCGTCGACAGCGAAACGCATCCAGTCCTCGAACGGGCCTGGTCCACGGACGAGGTGCAGCCGTCATGAGCTTAGGTGACGTCCGACGCCATCGCGCGCTCGTCCTCAAGAGCGGCACGGTCATCGACGGTACCGGCGCTGCGCGCTTCGTTGCCGATGTGCGCATCGAAGGCGAGCGCATCGCCGCGGTGGGCGCGCATTTGACGACGCAGGACGCCGACGTACTGGATGTCGCCGGAAAGATCATCTCGCCGGGTTTTATCGACGTGCACACGCACGACGACCAGATCGTCCTGGCCGCGCCGCAGATGCTGCCGAAGATCAGTCAGGGCGTCACCACGGTCGTCATCGGCAATTGCGGCATCAGCCTGGCGCCGCTGGTGCATACCGATGCGCCGCCGCCGCTCAACCTGCTGGGCGGGGCCGACAAGTACGTCTACTCGACGATGGCCGCCTATGTCGCAGCGCTCGGCGAGGCGCGGCCCGCGGTCAACATCGCGGCGCTGGTCGGCCATTCGACGTTGCGGGTGGCGGCGATGGACGATCCTTCCCGTCCCGCCACGCCGGCGGAGCAATCGCGGATGGTCGAACTGCTGCAGGAAGGCATGGATGCGGGCGCGACCGGGTTGAGCTCCGGAGTGTTCTATGCGACCGGCGCCGCGGCCGACATCGACGAGCTAGCGCTGCTCGCGCGAGTTGCCGGCGACGCGGGCGGCGTGTACACGACGCATATCCGCGACGAGTCCGACAAGGTGATCGACTCGCTCGACGAGGCGTTCGCCACCGGACGTCGGGGTGGCCTGCCGGTTGTCGTTTCGCATCACAAATGCGCGGGGCCGCGGAACTGGGGCCGCAGCGTCGAGACGCTCGCGCACATCGACGCGGCGCGCACGCAGCAGCCGATCGCGCTCGACATGTACCCGTACATCGCGGGCTCGACGGTGCTGCGCAAGCAGATGGTCGACGGCATCATCGACATCATGGTCACGTGGTCGACGCCGCATCCGGAGACGGCGGGGCGCATGCTCGCCGTCATCGCGGCCGAATGGGGTTGCTCGCAACAGGAGGCGTGCGACAGGCTGCAGCCGGGAGGCGCCTGCTACTTCCAGATGCGCGAGGACGACGTGCAGCGCGTGCTCAAGTATCCGGCCACCATGATCGGCTCCGACGGCCTCCCGCACGATGCGCATCCGCATCCGCGGCTATGGGGAACTTTCCCCCGCGTGCTCGGCCATTACAGCCGCGAGCTGGGACTGTTTTCGCTCGAGACCGCCGTGCACAAGATGAGCGGCCTCTCCGCGCGTACCTTCAAGCTCGAAGATCGCGGCGAAATCCGCGAAGGGGCATACGCCGACCTGGTCGTGTTCGACGCGGCCACCGTCAAGGACGTCGCGACATTCGAGCAGCCGAAGGCGCTTTCCATCGGTATCGAATGCGTGCTGGTCAACGGCGCCATCTCCTATCGATCCGGCCGAGTTTCAAGTGAGCGCAGCGGACGGTTCCTGCGCCGGCGCAAACTTTAGGGCCGAATTCATTCGGCCATCGCGCTCGGCAGGTCGTACGGCAGATTGATCGAGCAGTTTGGCGGCTGCGTGAGCGCCTTGACGCATAGACGTTTTGTATATACACTACGCCATGCGATTCACGTGGAGTGAAACGAAGCGGAAATCAAAATATCGAGAAGCATGGCTTCGATCTTGCCGATGCGCCGCAAGTCTTCGCTGGTCCGACCTTTACCTACGAAGACGATCGCGTCGACTATTCCGAACAACGTTTCGTCACACTCGGCTTACTGTGTGGTTTGGTGGTTTCAATCGTCCACACCGAAAATCCACGTTTGATTCGCATCATCTCACTTCGCAAGGCAACGAAACATGAACAAGCGATCTTCTTCAAAAACATCTAAGACCGATTGGTCGCGCGTCCGCGTGATGACTGACCGTAATATTTCCGTCTCTGCAGAGCATCCCGAGGCTTCGGTCAAACACATCGTCCGTGGCATCGCTCGGCGTGGTCTTAAGCCGATTCCGCCTAAAGCGTCCATTTCGCTTCGGGTGGATGCGGATGTTCTCAACTGGCTCAAATCCCAAGGCCCGGGATACCAGACGCGAATCAATGCGATCTTGCGCGCATTCAAAGAGGCATCGGCCTGACCTCTCGGCCTCGGTAGTTCGGGGCGCTAACGTCGCTTTCCGAGCAAAGCTGCGGCGATCGAGCTCGGCGAGTGGATCATGACGCCCCCCAGCATTTTCCCGTATGCGAAACCAAAGTGTGTGCGATCCCCGGTGACCAGCGCGTCACACCGGAGGCGAATTGCCGCGGCCAGTACGGGCCGGTCTTTCTGCGGCAGAGATGCCATGATTTCGGTATCAGTATCTCCGGCATGGATTGCTGCGACATGCAGCTTTGCTAGGAGTGCTTCCAGGGCTAACACCCCCTCCGGCGCCTTCGCAACGAGGTTGCGCCTGGCTTCCTCAACGACGTAGCCGTCGACGCAGCACTGATGTCGCCCGCGAAGTAGCAATCCCACCAACTGCCGAACCGAGTCATCCGATTTTGCCGCGGAAAACGACACATTTGCATCAAGAAAGATGCGCACCCGCTAACCTCTAGCGGGCGGGCTTCTTCTTGCGACGTAGCAAGGCTTCCAACTCTGCTTCGGCTTGATCGAACTCGCGAATGCGCTTCTCGGTGTAGATCTCTACCGGCAGCGTGACAGCGGGGCGCAGCAACAAGCCTTCCGGCGTGGTTTCGGCGATGAGCTGGTCGTCAGGCTTCAAGCCCAAGGCGCGACGAAGCTTTGCAGGGAGGGACACAACGCCGCGGCTGGAAAGAGTGACCGTAGTTTTCATTGTTCGATTATTGCAGAAATGCCGAATTTCTGCAAATCTGCTCCTGCCCGGACTGCTGATGCCGGAAGCCTGCTAGTATCTATTTGGATACACTCTCAACGTGCTTCAGTTGATGCAAACTCAGATCTTCGGCAAATGGCTGTCGGATCTGCGTGACATGCGGGCCAAAGCCCTTGATTGAGGAAGATCATGCGTATCAAGCTCAAGGAGTTCGACCCTAGTGCATACCTCGACAATGACAAAGTCATTGCTGAATACCTGACTGCGGCGCTCGAAGATGGGAATCCCGATGTGTTCCTGTCCGCCGTGGGGCACGTTGCCAAGGCGCGCGGCATGAGCGCAATAGCCCATAGTACGGGCCTTGGGCGTGAGAGCCTGTACAAAGCGCTTGCGCCAGGCGCAAAGCCTCGATACGACACTGTGCTCAAGGTGCTGCAGAGTCTCGGCGTAAAGCTCAACGTTACCGTATAAGGGGACGCACTCGACCGATGTTCTTGCGCTGGGTCACCGCCGCGTATCTCGTCTATCTGGCCGTGCCGATCGCGTTGCTGCTGGTCGGCTCGTTTGGCGAGCTGTGGCTGAACACGCTGCTGCCGACCGGATCGACGACGCATTGGTACGTTGATGTTGCCAAGGACCCGAGCTTCCGCCGCGCGTTTGCGGCGAGCCTCGCGGTCGTCGCGATCACCTGCACGGCGTGCGTGGCGATCGGGTTGCCGCTGGCCTACGCGCTCTTTCACACCGAAAGCCGCCGCCTGCGCGCGCTCGTCCGCGTCCTGTATCAATTGCCGGTCGCGCTGCCGCCGCTGGTGCTGGCCTTCGGCTTCATCCTGGTGTTCTCGTCGGACACGCTGCCTTGGCTCGGCAGCATCTGGCTGCTCGCCGCCGGCCACGTCGTCCTCACCCTGCCGTACTTCCTGCAGGCGGTCGTGGCCGACATGCAACGTCTGGGCCTCTCCGTCCTCGAGGACGCCGCGGAGTCGCTGGGCAGCAACGGTTGGCAGCGCTTCGTGCACATCGTGCTGCCGGCGCTGCGCCATTCGATCCTCGCCGGCCTGATCATCGTCGCGGCGCTGTCGATCGGCGAGTTCCAGTTCTCGAATCTGGTCGCGGGCTTCCTCAGCCGCACTTATCCGGTCGTGCTGCTGCAAGCGTTCTACGGCGCGACCGGATTTGCCTGCGCAGCGACGGTGATCCTGCTTGCATTGGCATTGGTCGCTGCAGTCGGCGGCGCGCTCACCGCGGGCGGCGCCAC
>DASZZK010000293.1:0-2488 GCA_035544975.1 Casimicrobiaceae bacterium
GCTCGCCTTCCTGCTTACGTGCCTGGTCGCGATGGTGCTGCTCGGCTACACGTTCAAGCGCGCAATGGTCGACCCGCTGATCCGCCATGGCGTGATTCCGCTGGTCATCGCCACGCTCGGCCTGTCGATCGGAGTCAAGCAGCTGGTCAAGGCGGGCGTTACCGCGCAAGCGCAGCCGTTCAACAGCATCTTTCCGGACGGCCTGCTTTCGCTGGGCGCGCTCAAGGTGTCGTACATGGACGTGGGTACCTTGGTGCTTGCCGGGGTGATCGTCGTCGGTTTGCAGATGTTTCTCAACCGCACCGTGACCGGCCGCGCGATGCAGGCGGTGGCGCAGAACACCGACTCGGCCAGGGTCCTGGGCATCAACGTCGCGCGCATGGTGCTCTACACCTTCCTGATCAACGCGGTGCTCTCGGTTGTCGCGGCGCTGCTGGTCACGCCGACCTACCTCGCCAAGTTCGACATGGGCGAGTCGATCGGCCTCAAGGCGTTCTATGCCGCGATCATCGGCGGCTTCAATCAGACTCGCGGCGCGCTGCTCGGCGGAGTGCTGGTCGGCGTGCTGGAAAACCTGACGGGAGCGTACATCTCGCCTGCTTATAAGGAAGGCGTCGCGCTGATGCTGTTCCTGGTGGTCATCATCTTCAAGCCCGAAGGTCTTCTGGGCAAGACCGAGGAGCGAAAAGTATGAGCACGACACAACGAATCGCGTTGGTGATCGGGTTGGTGCTCTACGCCATCCTGCCGCAATTCCTCAAGAGCTACGGCGTCTATCTGATGACATTGCTTTGCGTGTATCTGATGGCGGCGTTCGGGCTCAATCTCATCGTTGGCTATGCAGGGCAGATGTCGATCGGGCAGGCGGCGTTCTACGGCATCGGCGCCTACGTCGCCGCCATCCTGATGACCAAGATGGGGGTCTCGTTCTGGTTCGCGCTGCCGATCGCGGCGATCGCGTGTTTCGTCGTCGGCTTGGCGCTCGGCTTCCCGGCATTGCGCGTTCAGCACCATTACCTCGCCTTCGCTACGCTGGGCTTCAACGTTCTGGTGTTCCTCGTCATGCGCAACGAGGAGGAGCTGACCGGAGGCACCTTCGGCATCTCCAACATTCCCCGGCCGTCGATCTTCGGCTATTCGCTCGACGGCGCGCTGCCGTTTTTCTACTTTGCTTTCGTATCGGTGATCCTGCTTGCCGCGGTGCTGTGGTGGTTGCTTCGCTCGCCTTGGGGCCGCGCCTTCGCGGCGTTGCGCGACAACCCGATCCGGGCCGAGAGTACCGGTGTGAACATCACCGCCTATACGCTGCTCGCGTTTGCGATCGGTGCGGCATGCGCCGGAATCGGCGGCGTGTACCTGGCGGCCCTGGTCAATTTCATCGAGCCGGGCCAGTTCCATTTGTCGGTTTCGCTGCTGATGCTGCTCGCGGTCATTGTCGGCGGCTCGGGCCGTTTCTTCGGTCCGGTGCTTGGCTCGGTGGTGGTCGTGCTGCTGCCGGAATGGCTTCGCTTCCTGCAGGATTGGTACCTGGCGATCTTCGGCTTCGCGGTGATCGTGCTGATGGTCTATCTGCCGGGAGGATTGCTTTCGCTGGCCGACCGCTTCAAATCGGGCGGAGGCACGCGATGACGCCCTTTCTCGAAGTCAAGGACATGAGGAAGTCGTACGGCGCGATCAACGCCGTCGACGGCGTCACGCTCTCGGTCGGCCCCGGTGAGATCGTCGGCGTGATCGGCCCCAACGGCTCGGGCAAGACGACGCTGTTCAACAGCATTCTCGGGCAGATCAAGCCGACCGGCGGCGCGGTCGAGTTCTGCGGCGAGGACATCACCGGCATGTCGCCGCTCGAGCTATCGCGCCGCGGAGTCGGGCGCACCTTCCAGACGCTGCAGGTATTTGTCAAGCTGTCGGTCCGCGACAATCTGATCGCCGCCGCGCAGGAATTCAAGGGCACCATGCCGGGCCGCTTGTTTGCCAAGCCTGACGCCGGGTGCGGCCATCACGCCGATCAGATGATCGAGATGTTTCGCCTGCAGCACGTCGCCAACCTGCCCGCCGGGAATCTCTCGTACGGCCAACAGAAGCTGATCGACATCGCCATGGCATTCATGCCGGCGCCGCGCCTGGTGTTGCTGGACGAGCCCTGCGCCGGCGTCAATCCAAGCCTCGTGGACCAATTGCGCGAGCTTCTCCTTCAGCTCAACAAGACGCAGGGCGGCAGCTTCGTGGTCATCGAGCACAACATGGATTTCATCATGAAGCTCTGTCCGCACGTGATCTGCATGGTCGAAGGCAAGGTGCTCGCGGAAGGCCCTCCGTCCGAAGTGCAGGCGAACCGCCAAGTGCTCGAAGCTTATTTAGGCAACTGAGTAGGCAACTGAGTACGCAACTAAAGTCAGTAACCGAGATACGAATCCAGGAGGCCGTCGTGGCCGAGTCCATCATCGAATTCGACAAAGTCGTCGCCGGATATTCGCCGAGCGTCACC
>DASZZK010000294.1:0-8339 GCA_035544975.1 Casimicrobiaceae bacterium
GAGCCCACTTCAGATGCCGGATATACGACTGCAGGCTCACCCCTCTTGCCACAACTATCGATCAACCTCTTGCCTTGCGGGGGGAGTCCATATACGACGGGTTAGGCGGCGAGGCGCAATGTATTCCACTGGTTCGCATTAGAACACCCAAAGAAATGCAATCATGGCTTGTAGCACCGAGGCCCGGAGGTTGCGATTGGCAAAGACGCCAAATAAGACCGTAACGATCCCGAGGAAGGCAAGTACCCACACAAACGGCGGAGCGTCAGGCGTCCACGTGGAGAGGACCGCCGCAGCGAATAGCAAGACGGCGACGCCGAAGACGATAAAGAACCAGCCAGCCATCCGATTGGCAAGATCGCTAGGCGGTTCGCGGTTCGTCATTTTCGGCGCCTAACTAAAACTAGACAACCTAATTGACGTAAAACTTTGCGTCAATCGTCTGTTCCGTTGAATGTAATGAGGTGAAAAGCACTTGAGAATCATCACATCGCCTTGAATTAGTGCCTCCTAATACCGGTCGGCGCGAAAGATCCTTCAACACAACCGCCGCGCACTTGCTTCATCGAATGCGCAATTAGAGCCGTTTTCGGCATCCGTCCTAAAAACGCGTAAGTGGACTTCGATTAAACGCTTCATCCGATCCTACGGCAAGCGCTATCATCCGATTTGGACCCTCAAACCGCTACCTTCCCACATGCTAAAATCGTAGCGTGCAATATTCCAGGGCCGACGCTCGTTTTGCGTCCTGTCTTCCAGCTTCACCTCCCTGATGTCCGCTACATCTCCGTCACCCCGAAAGCTCATTATCGCCACCCGCGAATCCGCTCTCGCGATGTGGCAGGCAGAACATGTCCGCGATCATCTTCGTGCGCACTATTCATCGTGTGAAGTAACGCTCTTGGGCCTCACCACGCAAGGCGATCGCATCATCGATCAACCGCTGGCCGATATCGGCGGCAAGGGTCTTTTCATCAAGGAGCTCGAGCAGGCGATGGCCGATGGCCGCGCCGATCTCGCGGTGCATTCGCTCAAGGATGTGCCGATGGACATGCCGTCCGGCTTCGTGTTGGCGGCGATCATGAAGCGTGACGACCCGCGCGACGCCTGGGTGTCGAATCGATATCCGTCGCTGGCTGAAGTCCCGGCGCACAGCATCGTCGGTACCTCGAGCCTGCGCCGCGAGGCCCAGTTGCGCGAGCGCTATCCGGAGCTCGACGTCAAGCCGCTTCGCGGCAATGTGAACACGCGACTGAAGAAGCTGGACAACGGCCAATATGCGGCGATCATTCTCGCCGCGGCGGGTCTGAAGCGCCTGGGCTACGCCAATCGCATCGCCGCATTGCTCGATCCCGACGACAGCCTGCCGGCCGTCGGCCAGGGCGCGCTGGCATTGGAGTGTCGCGCCGATCGCGCCGACCTTGTCGCGATGCTCGCGCCGCTTGCCGACACCGAGACGACACTTGCCACCTGTGCAGAGCGCGCTTTTGGGCAACGTCTAGGAGGAAGCTGTCACACGCCGCTCGCCGCCCTCGGCGTCTGGCAAGACGACCAGTTGCGACTGCGTGGCTTGATTGCGAGTCGCGACGGCCGGCGCGTTTTGCGCGGTGAGCGCACCGGCGCGGCCGCGAACGTACAGGCCGCGCAGGCGCTCGGCGACGCGCTGGGCGTCGAATTCCTGAAACGCGGCGCGGCGGAAATTCTGGCCGACGAGGCATGACGGCGTCGGCAAGCGGGCCGTTGCAAGGCGTGCGCATTGTCATTACGCGGCCTGCTCGTCAGTCCGCGGGACTGGCGCAACAGATTGCGGCGCTCGGCGGCAAGCCGGTGATGTTTCCCGCAATCGTCATCCTGCCGCCGGCTGATCGCTCGGCGCTGGAACGCGCGCAACGTGATCTCGCGCACTACGATTACGCGGTCTTTGTCAGCGCCAACGCGGTCGAATACGGTGTCGGCGATCCCGCATCGTGGCCGGCGCATCTCATCGCGCTCGCGCCCGGGCCCGGAACGGCAACGGCGCTCGCCGCAGCCGGCATCGACCAGGTGCGCATTCCGGCGACGACCATGGACAGCGAGGGCTTGCTCGCGCTGCCCGGGCTCGCCGACGTGAAAGGCAAACGGATCGTGATTTATCGCGGCAGCGGCGGCCGAGAGCTGCTCGGAGAAGCTCTGTCCGAACGCGGGGCGCAAGTCGATTATGTCGAGTGCTACCGGCGCGACAAGCCGCACGGCGACTTCGAGACCATGGCGGCGGCGTGGCGCGCCGGCGAGATCGATGCCCTGACACTGACCAGCAGCGAAGGCCTCGACAACCTGTGGGAGCTCTTCGACGAGGTGTCGCGCTCGAGCATGGCCGCGACACCGACCTTCGTTCCGCACCCACGCATCGCGGAGCGCGCACGCGTGCTCGGGTTTGGCCGCGTGACACTAACCGCACCGACCGACGCGGGACTCCTTGCTTCATTGCTAGAATACTTCGCTTCCAGACAACCCTGACCCTCGAGACACCCACATGCAACCCGATATCCTCGTCACCGCCCCTATGCCGCCGTTTCTCTACGAACCGCTGAAGTCGAGCTATCGCTGCCACGACTATTACAAGGCGGAAGACAAGCCGGGCACGCTTGAAGCGGTGGGCGCGCGCATCCGCGGATTGGTCCAGGGCGGGGGCACGGTGACGCCGGCGTCGCTGCTCGATGCGCTGCCGGCGCTCGAGATCATATCCGTGTTCGGCGTCGGCTACGACGGCGTACCCGTGACCTATTGCAAGGCGCGTGGGATCAAGGTTACCAACACGCCGGACGTGCTGACCGACGACGTCGCCGACGTGGCGCTGGGATTGATACTGATGACCGGCCGCGGATTCGTACGTCTCAATCGTTTTGTCCATGCCGGCGAATGGCCGAAGCGCTCACCGGACCTGGCCACCAAGCTCGCGGGACAGAAAGTCGGCATCCTCGGATTAGGCCGCATTGGCAAGGCGATCGCCGCGCGTGCGGTGGCGATGGGGATGAAGATCGCCTACACCGGCCGCAAGGCACAGCACGTGCCTTACGAGTTCATTCCGGACCTCAAGTCGCTGGCGGCCGCGGTGGACTTTCTCGTCGTCGCCTGTCCCGGAGGCGAAGCCACGCGCAACATCGTCAACGCGGAAGTGCTGGAGGCCTTGGGCAAGAAAGGAACGCTGATCAACATCGCCCGCGGCTCGATCGTCGACGAGTCCGCCTTGGCCGCCGCGCTCAGCGCGGGCGTGATCAAGGGCGCGGGCCTGGACGTGTTCGCCGACGAGCCGAATATTCCTTCGACGCTGCTGGCGATGGAGAACGCGGTGTTGTTGCCGCATGTCGGCAGCGCCACCCGCGAGACGCGTCAGGCGATGGGCGACCTGTGCAAGGCAAATCTCGACGCGTGGTTCAAGGATAAAAAGGTACTGACGCTGATTCCGGAGCTGTCGTAGTCGCGGATTACGCCCGCATTACCGGAACCGCCTAATCCGGTGGAGCAGGCGCCGGCGGCGACTTCGGCGCGAACATTACTGTGCCGAGCGACGCCAGCACCAGCGCCAGCGCGACGAATTCACTCGCGCCCGGCCGCTCGCCAAGAAACAGCATTCCCGACAGCACGCCCACCACCGGCACCGGAAGCGACGAAAGCGAGCTCACCGCCACTGGCAGCGTTCTTGCCATCGTGAACCACGCCCAATGGGCCAGGGTGCCGGCAAAGAATATGTTGTAGAGAATCGCGAACCAGGCGGTGCCGTTCATGGTCGACAACGCGAGCCATGGATGCGGATCGAACCACGGCATCAGCGCGATGATCGGCAGCCACCCCAGAATCATCATCCAGCCGGTAAGCGTGTTTTGCGGCAGCTCCAGCTTCCAGCGTCGCAGCAACACCGTGCCGAATGCCCAGCTTATCGCGGCGCCGATGATGAACAGCGTGCCGGCAGGCGAGCGCTGCACGTGGCGAAAGTCCTCGCCGAGAAGCAAGGCCATGCCGCACATCCCGAGCGCGAGACCGATGAGCTTGCGACGTGACAGCGGCTCGTGCAACAACGCAAGCGAGAACAGTACGCTCCAGACCGGCATGGTAAAGGCGAGTATTGCCGACCTGCCGGCGGGCATCTGTTGCACGCCGAACACGATCAGTCCGTTCCAGGCACCGATATTGAAAATCGCCAGCGCGGCGACCTTGCCCCACAGCGCACGCGGGATGGCGATGGAATCGCCTGCAAGCTTGGCAAGGAGCAGGAGGCCGATCCCCGCGAACGGAAGCGACGCGGCGCGGAAGGTCAGCGGCGCAAGCTCGGTCACTCCGATCTTCAACACCGGCCAGTTGCAACCCCACACCAATGCAAGAATGCCGACCAGCAACAGGCTCGAGACCGGCACCGCATTCTGCGCGGTGGCGGGACGCGCGGCGCTCATGGCCGCGGAGGCCGGTCGGAAGGAAGCTCGCCGAACTTGGCCTGATGCAGCTCGCGCGCCTGCGTCACCCATTGGTCGCGCTCGATGCGTCCGGGGAATTCCGGCAGCTTGGCGTCGAACTCGGCGCTGTCGCGCTCGCTCCAGCGCGCGATCTGGCGGAAGGTGGTGACGCCGAGGTTGTGCAGCATGCGTTCGAGCACCGGGCCGATGCCGACGATGAACTTCAGGTCGTCGGGCTCCCCGACGCCGGACAGGATCGGCGGCGGCGCATTGTTCTCGATGTCGACGACGAGTTGACGGTAGCGCGCGCTTTCCTGGCGTGCTTCGGCGAGCTCCGCGGCCAGCCGTTCGCACTCGCGTCTCAATCCAATGTCGTCCTCCGGGCGCGCGCCACGGTCGGCGAAATGCTGGCGAAGCATCGCGGCCTCGGCGTCGCGGCTGCGGATGATGCGCGCTTTTTCGATGCCGACCCGCTCCATCTCCGTGCTTTGGTCAGTGGACGCGCTGGCCGTTACCGCAGCGGGCATGGGCGCCCCCGGCGCGGCGAGCGCCGGCGCAGGGGCGGACGCGTGCGGCTCTTCCGGCACGACGTGGCCGGCGCGACCGCGCACACCGATCGCATAGCCGGCAAGCGCCGCAAGGAGCACGGCGATAATGAAAATGATAGTGACGAAGACCATGATCTCGCGGGAAGGCGCCGCCCCATGCGGCGCGGCCGAAGGCGCAACAACGCACATTCTACTGAGGATTAGCGAATTTGAGTTATCCCCGCGAAAGCAGGCTGCGGGGCCGAAAATTGCGCGGTGCCCGCGCGTTCGCCGACCTGTCGTGACCTGCTACAATCGACTCGGCCACCCTCGCTTTCTTTGTAGTTTTTTCCATTCCCATGACTGACCCGGTGCACGAAGCCGCCTCCCCGGCGCCGTCGGCGGCGCGGCGTGACCCTGCGCGCGTGCGCCGGTGGCTGCTCGCGCTGGTGCTGGCACTGCTTGCCGCGGCCGTGCTCGCCGTCTGGCTCGACGGACAAAACGCGAGACGCGTGCTGCGCACCGACGTCGCGAAGCGTCTTGGCGATCTCGATGCGCTCGATCAAACGACGCGCGCAAAACTGAAGGATGCGCAGGAGGGCTTGAGGGAAGCGCAGGCCAAGATCGTGCTGCTTGAAAGCCGGCTGTCCGAATCGCAGAACCAGCAGGCCGCGCTCGAGGCGCTTTATCGCGAGCTGGCGCCGTCGCGCGACGAATGGGCGTTGACCGAGATCGAACAGGTGCTGCAGCTCGCAAGTCAGCAATTGCAGCTTGCGCGCAACGTACCCTCGGCGCTGGCCGCGCTTCAGTTGGCCGACTCCAAGCTGCAACGGCTCGACCGGCCGCAATTCCTTCCGCTGCGACGCGCACTGGCGCGCGACATGGATCGGCTGAAGGCGGTGCCGTACGTGGACGTGGCCGGGATTTCGCTGCGCCTCGACCAGGCGATCGCGGCGGTCGACTCGCTGCCGCTGGCGTTGGAGGAACGCTTGCCGCAACAGGCAGCGCCGGTGCCGCCCGCGGACGAGTCCGGTTGGCGCCGTTTCCTGCGCGCGGTCTGGCAGGACGTGCGTCAGTTGATTCGGGTTGAGAATCTCGACCGTCCCGAGGTGCCGCTGCTCTCGCCGCAGCAGCAATTCTTCCTGCGGGAAAATCTCAAGCTTCGCCTCTTGTCGGCGCGCTTTTCGCTGTTGTTTCACGATCAGCAGAATTTCCGCGCCGATCTGACCGCGGCCGATACCTGGCTGCGTAAGTATTTCGACACCCGCGCTCCCGCGGTGTCGACGCTTCAAACGCTGCTCAGGCAGATGCAGGCAACCGACATGGCGAGCGGGATGCCTGATGTCGTGGGCAGCCTCGAGGCGGTCCGGGTGCTCAAGCTCGCGCGCGAGAGGCCGCCGCGCTAGGCGCCGGCGACGGCACCTCCGGCGGCGCTACCTTCATGCGCTTTCTCTTCTGGTTTCTTCTGCTCGCCGTTGCGGCGGTGGTGGTCGCGCTCGCGGTCAAGCTCAACGCGGGCTACGCAATGCTGGTCGCGCCTCCGTACCGGATCGAGCTGTCGCTCAATCTACTGCTCATACTCCTGGTCGGCGGCTTCTTTGCCTTGTACCTCCTCATACGGATCGTCACGCGTACGATCCAGATGCCGCGCAACGTTCGCGTCTGGCGCCGTCAGCAGAAGTTGGGACGTGCCCGTGCCAAGCAGGACGGCGCGGTCGTCGCGCTGCTCGAGGGCCGATATGGCAAGGCGCGGCAGCAGGCGGAGGAAGCGCTCGCGATCCCGGGCTCGTCCGGCTTGAACGCGATTATCGCGGCCCGTGCCGCACTCGACGTTCGGGATTTCGACGGAGTCGAATCGTTGCTCAATCGTTCCGACGCGCAAGCGTCGAGTCTTGCGGTGCCGCGCCTCATGCTCTCCGCGGAAAGCGCACTGGAGCAAGGCCAGCCGCACGAATCGCTGCGCGTGCTGGACACGCTGCGCAAGGAGGCGGGCATGCACACCGCTGCGCTGCGACTGGAGCTCCGCGCTTTGCAGGTGGCGCGACGCTGGTCCGATATACCGCCTTTGCTCGACCAGCTTGTCAGGCGCAAGGTTTTCGACGCCGCGCAGGCGGAGCACGTTCGCGTAAGCGCTCAAAGCGAACAGCTCAAGCTTCTCGCCCAGGACGCCGGCGGGCTTCGAGGTTACTGGAGCCGGCTCTCCGACGCGACCAAAACGCATCCGAAGATCGCGCGCGCGGCAGCACGGAGCTTCATGCAGCTGGGGGGCGAGCGCGAGGCCGCCGACATCCTGGCGCAGAGCCTCGATCGCGAGTGGGACTCGGATCTGGTCGAGCTCTACGGCGAATGCCACCTGGGCGATGCGACGCGTCAGCTCGAGCAGGCCGAACGCTGGCTTACGAGGCACAACCAGGACGCGGTGCTGCTGCGCGTGCTGGGTACGCTGTGTCAGCGTCAACAGCTATGGGGCAAGGCGCAGACGTATCTCGAAGCAAGCCTCGGCGTGGAAAACACTTGGCGGGCGCACCTCGCGCTGGGCGAGATGCTCGGCCGGCTTGGCCGCGATGCCGAGGCGAACGCCCATTTCGTCGCCGCGCTCAAGCTGGCCACCGATACGCTGCGGCGCGAGTAGGCGGAATTTTGGAATCACTAGTGTAAAGAGACGCATGATTGTCCTTACTTACCACTCTCACCATGTCGTGGGCGACGATTACGCGCGCAATGATCACATTGCATTTCCGATCGATCTGCGAGTGATAACCGAACTTGGATTCGAAATCGTTTCGTTAGATATGTTCGTTGACGCTTGGGAACTCGCGGCAGCGGGGAAACGGGAAACGCAAGCGGCCAAATTGGTCGCGCTAACGTTCGATGATGGGCCCATATACGACATTGAAGATTTCGTTCATCCGAATTTCGGCCCGCAGCGTAGTTTCCTGGGTGCAATGCGGGATTTTCGTGCGCAACTTGGACAGGAAGCGCAAAAAAGTTTGCATGCCACTTCGTTCGTGATCGCATCGCCAGCGGCACGGCAAATAATGGAAAAAACGTTTGATGCCGAGTACACGTATCTCAGTGCCGGATCGATGGAAGATACATGGTGGGAACCTGCGATTGAAACCGGATTGATTGGCATTGGGAATCACAGCTGGGATCATCTGCACCCGGCGCTACCATTAGTTGCGCATTCACGACAGGTTCGAGCTGATTTCCGTCAAGTCCTGAATCCAAAGGATGCGGACGCACAAATTGCGGCCGCAACAGCATTTATCGCGGCAAAGACGGCGGGGAGAGCGGCGCCATTCTTTGCCTACCCCTTTGGGCATTACAACGATTTCCTAGTGCACGACTATCTGCCGCGCACGACGCCTCGCATGCGCGCGGC
>DASZZK010000295.1:0-6523 GCA_035544975.1 Casimicrobiaceae bacterium
CCGGTCTTCGCGAAGACCGACTGAAGGTCGGCCGATCGAACCCAGCGTCGGCCGAATGCCTCGCCGACATCGACCGTGCTTCGTTCTTCCCATTGCAACTCCTTCAATCGAAGGTGTTGCAACGACGGGTTGAATCCGCCCTCGTACTGGGCCATCGACTGGCTCCTCTCCGTTGGTTGCCAGAACAACGTTGCCGTCCTGCACTTGCCTTGGTGCATCTGCCTCATTTCGCACCACACACTTCTCTGCTGCTGGCATGTCGCTCCGCGAGCATTGCAACCGTTCCTGTCTGGGTCGCGCGGGGCGTTGGTTCGACGCTCGAGGCGGGCTCTTTTTTGACGAGCTCTCGCACTCTTACGTCCTGCCGTTATTCCTCGCTTCGCCTTCTCCTGGTTGATGTTGGCCGGCGACTTGCCGGTGTTGATTCACTGCGCGACTGCCGCTCCAGGCATTGATTTCGTCGCGATGCGCCGCGTCGTGCTCGGCCATCATGGTCGGGATGTCGCACAGCGAAATGGGGCCGACGCCTTGTTGCACGCCGCGCCGCTTCCATTCCGACGGCGTCACGCGCGCCAGCGCATCGATGTTGTCCTGCCGCGCCCTCGCGAACGCCCGCATGCCCTCGCGCAGCGACTTCTCGCGATACTTGCGGCGCTGTGCCACTGCGGTACCGTCGAAGTCAGGGAGCTCGGCGTCGTCTTCGTTCAGCAGGCGCTCGATACGTACGCCGAAGCCTTCGCGCTCGAGGTCCGCCAGATGCCACACCTGCTCGACCGGCGAGACCACATCGTCGACCCGGAGCTTCGCTTCGTCCTCGGCCAGCGCGCTGAAGCGCTCGGCAAGAAAAGACGGCATCGAGGCGAGCTGCTCCAGTAGCTGGTGCTGGCCCTCGGGCGGAAGCCTCATGTAGTTCATCGGGTCGTGCAGCGCCGATTCGCGTTTGCCTGGGCCGTTCACTGGCATGACTCGCAGGCCGGATCGTCGATGGCGCAGAACTGCGGCGCCTCGGGCTCCTGGGCGGTGTGGGTCGCGGGCGTGGCGTTCTTGCCGGACATCGCCCGGCCGGCGCCGGCCGCGCTTGCCGCGCCGGACGAGGACACGGCGTTGAGCTCGCCGCCCTGGCCGGTCGACTTTTCCGCGCTGGTCGCCGCCAGCGTCCGCAGGTAGTAGGTGGTCTTCAATCCGCGCACCCAGGCGAGCTTGTAGGTCTCGTCGAGCTTCTTGCCCGATGCGCCGGCCATGTAGATGTTGAGCGACTGCGCCTGGTCGATCCACTTCTGCCGCCGCGCGCCTGCTTCGACCAGCCACGTCGCGTCGACTTCGAAGGCCGTCGCGTACAGGCGGCGAAGATGCTCGGGCACGCGGTCGATCTTGGCCAGCGACCCATCGAAATACTTCAGATCCGAGACCATCACGTCGTCCCACAAATCGAGGCGCTTCAACTCGGCGACCAGGTGCTCGTTGACCACCGTGAACTCGCCGGAGAGGTTCGACTTGACGTAGATGTTCTGGTACTCGGGCTCGATCGACGCGGCGACGCCGATGATGTTGGAGATGGTCGCCGTCGGCGCGATGGCCACGCAGTTGGAGTTGCGCATGCCGTGCTCCTTGACGCGCGCACGTAAGGAGCTCCAATCCATCGTCACCGACTCGTCGATCTCGACGTAGCCGCCGCGCTCGTCGCGCAACAGCTTGAGCGAATCCTGCGGCATGATGCCGCGATCCCAGAGGCTCCCTTTGTACGACGCGTAGCGGCCGCGTTCCTCGGCCAGCTCGGTCGATGCCCAGTAGGCGTAGTAGCACACCGCTTCCATCGAGCGGTCGGCAAAGCCCATCGCGCCGTCGGAGGCGTACGGGTGCTGCAGCAAGTGCAGGCAATCCTGGAAGCCCATGATGCCCAGTCCCACCGGGCGATGCTTCAAGTTCGAGTTGCGCGCCTTGGCCACGGCGTAATAGTTGATGTCGATCACGTTGTCGAGCATGCGCATGGCGGTCTTGATGGTCGCCTTCAGCTTGTCGTGGTCGAGCTCGTATGAGGTTGACTTCTCGGCCTTCTCGCCTTTGCCGACCTTCTTCATGTGCGCGAGCAGGTTGATCGAGCCGAGGTTGCAGACCGCGATCTCGGTCTCGCTGGTATTGAGCGTGATCTCGGTGCAGAGGTTCGAGCTGTGCACGGTCCCGACGTGCGACTGCGGCGAGCGCACGTTGCACGCATCCTTGAAGGTGATCCACGGATGCCCGGTCTCGAACAGCATCGACAGCATCTTGCGCCAGAGCTGCACCGCCGGAATCCGCTTCGAGAGCTTGAGCTCGCCGCGCGCGGCCTTGTCCTCGTAGCGCGTGTACGCCTCCTCGAACTTGCGGCCCCACTTGTCGTGCAGGTCGGGTACGTCGGCGGGGGAGAAGAGCGTCCAGTCGCCGCCTTCCATGACCCGCTTCATGAACAGATCCGGAATCCAGTTGGCGGTGTTCATGTCGTGCGTGCGGCGGCGATCGTCGCCGGTGTTCTTCCTGAGCTCGAGAAACTCCTCGATGTCCAGGTGCCAGGTCTCGAGGTACGAGCAGACCGCGCCCTTGCGCTTGCCGCCCTGGTTCACCGCCACCGCGGTGTCGTTGACCACTTTCAGGAACGGCACCACGCCCTGGCTCTTGCCGTTGGTGCCCTTGATGTGGCTGCCCAGCGCGCGGACGTTGGTCCAGTCGTTGCCCAGCCCCCCGGCGAACTTGGAGAGCAGCGCGTTTTCCTTGATCGCCTCGTAGATGCCGTCGAGATCGTCGGACACCGTCGTCAGGTAGCACGACGAGAGCTGCGAGCGATGCGTGCCGGAATTGAACAGGGTCGGCGTCGAGCTCATGAAGTCAAAGGTCGACAGCACGTTGTAGAACTCGATGGCGCGTCCCTCGCGGTCGACCTCGTTCAGCGCCAAGCCCATCGCCACGCGCATGAAGAACGACTGCGGCAGCTCGAAGCGGCGGCCGGCGCCGCTGAACTGCGCGTACTGGTCGATCAGAAAATAGCGGTCGTAGAGCGTCTGCAGGCCGAGATAGCCGAACTGCAGGTCGCGCTCGGGCTTCAACGCCGCGCCGAGCTTTTGCAAGTCGTAGTGTCCGAGCGCCTCGTTCAAGAGGCCGATCTTGATGCCGTGCTTGACCAGACGCGGGAAGCTCTCGGCGTAGCGGGTCGCCATGTCGGCGTGAGTCGCTTCCTCGCCCAGCGCCTCGAAGCGGATCGCGTCCAGCAACAGCCGCGCGGTGACAAAGCTGTACGCGGGATCCTTTTCGATCAGCGTGCGCGCGGCCAGCACCACGCACTTGCGCACCTCGTCCATCGGCACGCCTTCGTACAGATCCTTGAGTGTCGCCTTGAGGATCCGGTCGGGCTCGACCTCGGGCAGGCCTTCGCACGAAGTCTTGATCAATTCGGTCAAGCGCGCGAAGTCGAGCGGCCGGGTGATGCCGTTGTCGACCACGTTGAGCGGCACGCCGTCGACTTTGCCGCCGCCCTTTTCCAGCTTCTCGTGGGCGCGCTCCTGCGAGCGCTTTTCGCGATAGAGCACGTAGGCGCGCGCCACTTCGTGCTCGCCCCCGCGCATCAGCGCCAGCTCGACCTGATCCTGAATTTCCTCGATGTGGATCGCGCCGCCGTCGGGCTTGCGCTTCATCAGCGCGTTGACCACCACGTCGGTGAGATGTGCGGTCAGCTCGCGCACGCGGGACGACGCCGCGCTTTGTCCGCCATTGACGGCGAGAAACGCCTTGGTCACCGCAATGGCGATTTTCGACGGCTCGAACGCCACCACCGCGCCGTTGCGGCGGATGACCTTGTATTGGGAGAGCGTCGGATCGGTGCTGGCCGCAAGCGGCGAACCCGTCTCGCCGGTCATCAATTTGTGCTGTGCTGTGGAGGATGCGGCGGCGGACGGGCTGACGACTTGCATAGTGCTTTCTCCTGTCTAATTCTTATGTTTCTTGGTCTCAACCACGCCGCACAGCGGGGTTGCGCAATTCCGCCACTGGCGCGGGTTTCCGGGGGCCGGCCCGGCGAACGCTGGCAGGCGTTTAGCGGGCGCTTCACTGGGGCTTCCGGATTTCCCTTAGGAATCAAAACCTACTATATCTTGTGTTCAAGTGCTGAATCAACACCAATCATAGTATCTTGGCCAAACGGGCGCAAGCGCTTTTTAATGTTTCTGTAACCCGTTCCAAAACCGCCGCGAAATCAAAGTTCTACCGCGAAAAAGGGGCCGTTGCGCGCGAAGAATCCACCGCTTTTCCACGGTCTTGTCCACAGATGCGGTGGACAACTCGATGCGAGCAAGTCGACTATGGATTCGACACTGCGGAACCCGTAAAGTGCGGGCGCGCACAGGCGTCAAATCGATGCCAGCGTCATCGCCCCCGTGAGGCCGTCGATGGTTGCGTGTCACGTTTTGCCAGTGCAAGATGCGGCCGCTCGCCAAGCGGTGCGCCGGGCGGCCTGCAAGGCCGCCGCGCGATTGCCTCAGCTAGCGATGTCGAAGCCATGCCGCGTTTCGCCGCCAATCTCTCGTTCCTGTTCAACGAAGTTCCGTTTCTCGACCGGTTCGCCGCCGCCGCACGCGTCGGCTTCGACGCCGTCGAATTCGCGTTCGCCTACGACTATCCGGCGAAGGAGCTGGCGGCGCGCCTCGCCGCCAACGGTCTCGAGCAGGTATTGATCAATGCGCCTCCGGGAGATTTGACCGCCGGCGATCGCGGGCTCGCCGGCCTGCCGGGAAGGGAGCATGAGTTCGCCGCGGGCTTTGTCATCGCGCTGCGCTACGCGCAAGCCTTGTCGTGCCCGCGAATACACGTGATGGCCGGCGTGCTTCCGACAGGCGCGGATGAGGCGCAGCGAACGCGGCATCGGTCGACGTTCGTGCGCAATCTCCGCTTCGCGGCCCGGGAGGCGGAGCAAGACGGGATCACGCTGACGCTCGAGCCGATAAATCCGCGCGACATGCCCGGCTACCTGCTGACGACACAAGGAGAAGCGCACGCCATCCGCGAGGAAGTCGGCATGCCGAACGTGAAAGTTCAGATGGATCTGTATCACGCGCAAATCGTCGAGGGCGATTTGTCGGTGAAGCTGCGGCGCTGGCTGAACGACATCGGCCACATCCAGATCGCCGGTGTTCCCGACCGTCACGAGCCCGACCGCGGCGAGCTCAATTGCTACGCGCTGTTCGAGCTGTTGGACGAGATCGGCTACAAGGGATGGATCGGCTGTGAATATCGGCCGCGCGATGGAACGGTGCCGGGTCTGGCGTGGCTGGAAAAGCTTGGCTGGCGTATGGGACACAAATAGGTTCAAGGCTCGCTGCTCGGGAGTCAAGCCCAGCCGGCGCATGTGCTACGGTTGAGTTCTATTCACGACGAATGGTTCAGTGATGGATCGACGAACGTTCATCGGCGATGTGGCGGCTCGGATGATTCAAGTCGACTGCTTTACCTGCCTCAAAACCGGCTCCCCCATGTAAAAACCGATGAGCTCCCCCGGCTGAATTACATCCCAGGTCTCGTTGTCGGTAAGCGGCTTGGTCGCGATCACTGCCACCCGATCCTCAGGCGTCGTGACTTGGCTAAAATCGACGCTGACGTCCTGATCCACCAGGTGCGCCGTGCGAAAGGGCGCCTTGCGCACTATGTAGCAGAGGTTGGTCGCGCAGCGCGCGTAGAGCTGCTCGCCGTTCGACAGCAGAAAGTTGAATTCGCCGTGCTCGCCGATTTCGGCGGCCAAGCCAGCGAGCTTTTCGTACAGGGGTTCGCTCTCCGGCTGACCGTCAGGAAACTCGGCGCGAAGATTCTCCAGTAAATAACAGAAAGCCCGCTCGCTGTCGGTCGTCCCGACCGGTTCAAACGGGCCGGCGAATTTCGGATAAAAGTTTTTTAGGTCGCCGTTGTGGGCGAAAATCCAGTAGTGCCCCCATAATTCGCGCTTGAACGGATGGCAGTTTTCCAGCGCCACCATGCCCTGCGTTGCCTTGCGAATGTGAGCAATGACGTTCATGGAGCGGATGGGATAGCGCTTGACCAGCTCGGCGACGGGCGATTCGAGCGTTGACTTTGCGTCGATGAAGAGCCGGCAACCTTTGCCCTCGAAGAATGCGATGCCCCAGCCATCACTGTGATGGTCGGTTACTCCGCCCCTGGCGCTGAATCCTTCGAAAGAAAAGCAAATGTCCGTCGGGACGTTGCAATTCATTCCCAGCAACTGGCACATGATGGAATGGTGCGATGGGTAGCCTTACGTACGTCTAGCCTACGCTAACCACGTTCCGCACGCTTTGCACGACAAATTGTCGGCAACAAAATGGGTACGACGACGCTTGAGCGAATGTGTCGGCGTTTTTTACGTTACTGAACTTTGGACAGAAGGCGTCCGCGGTAAGTAACTGAACCTTAGCAATTTGGTAGGGATGGAACGCCTCTTGCAACATGGATAAACGAAGCGCGTGAAATAGCGATGTATTTCACAGCTCGAGCCTGGAGGCCCGATGAAGTC
>DASZZK010000296.1:0-1921 GCA_035544975.1 Casimicrobiaceae bacterium
AAAGGATGGCTACCGCGGCTCCCGACGCCCCACCCGGGAGGCCGGCACCTGCAGGCGCTTGTTTCAGATCTTGGGCAGCGTGACGCCCTGCTGGCCCTGATATTTGCCGCCGCGGTCCTTGTACGAGGTCTCGCAGACTTCGTCGGACTCGAAGAAGATCACCTGCGCGATGCCCTCGTTGGCATAGATCTTCGCGGGCAGCGGCGTGGTGTTGGAGAACTCCAGCGTGACAAAGCCCTCCCACTCGGGCTCGAACGGTGTGACATTGACGATGATGCCGCAACGGGCGTACGTGCTTTTTCCGAGACAAATCGTGAGCACGTTGCGCGGTATCCGAAAGTACTCAACCGTCCGCGCCAGCGCGAAGGAGTTCGGCGGAATGATGCACCAATCCCCCCTGAAGTCGACGAATGACTTGTCGTCGAAATTCTTCGGGTCGACGATGGTCGAGTTGAGGTTGGTGAACAGCTTGAACTCGTTCGAGCAGCGGATATCGTAGCCGTAGCTCGACGTTCCGTACGACACGATTTTCTTGCCGGCGACCTCGCGCACCTGGCCGGGCTCGAACGGCTCGATCATCTTGTGATCCCGCGCCATCCGGCGTATCCATTTGTCGGACTTGATCACGTGTTCTGGATGACGATGCTCGGAAACTTGGCTGAGAAGTCCTCGGCCTTCTGCGCCACGAACACCGCGGTCTTGCGCGCGATTTCCTTGTAGATTTGCGCGATCGCGCCGTCGGGGTCGGCGACAACGGTCGGCCGCCCGGAATCGGCGTTTTCCCGAATGCGGATGTCGAGCGGAAGGCTGCCCAGAAACGGCACCTTGTAATCGCGACACATGCGCTCGCCGCCGCCCTCGCCGAAGATATGCTCGCCATGGCCGCATTTCGAGCAGATGTGGATAGCCATGTTCTCGACGATGCCGACGATGGGAACACTGACCTTCTCGAACATCTTGAGGCCCTTGCGGGCGTCGATCAGCGCGATGTCCTGCGGCGTGGTGACGATGACGGCGCCGGTCACCGGAACCTTCTGCGCCAGGGTGAGCTGAATGTCGCCGGTGCCGGGCGGCAAATCGACGATCAGGTAGTCGATGTCGCGCCAGTTGGTGTCCCGCAACAGTTGCTCGAGCGCCTGAGTCACCATCGGCCCGCGCCACACCATCGGGGTATCGACGTCGATCAGGAAGCCGATCGACATCGCCTGCACGCCGTAGGCCTCGAGCGGCTCGAGCGTCTTGCCGTCCTTGGATTCGGGCCGGCCGGCGATGCCGAGCATGGTCGGCTGCGAGGGCCCGTAGATATCCGCGTCGAGCACGCCGACCTGCGCGCCTTCGGCCGCCAATGCCAGCGCGAGGTTCACCGCCGTCGTCGACTTTCCGACGCCGCCCTTGCCGCTCGCAACCGCGATGATGTTCTTGACGCCCGGTATCAATTTCACCCCGCGCTGGACCGCGTGCGACGCAACCTTGTGACTGATGTTGACCGCGATCTTGCCCGCGCCGGGCAGCGCCGCGAGCTGTTGGGCAACGAGCTTGCGCAGGACCTCGTGCTGGCTCTTCGCGGGATATGCCAGCATCAGGTCAACCGCAACGTTGTTGCCGTCGATCTGCACCTTGCGTACCGACTTGCCGGAGACGAAATCGCGTCCGGTGTTCGGGTCGTTCAGTGTGCGCAAGCTGGCCTGAACATCGGCCTCGGAGATTGCCATCGTAGGATCGTTCGCTCGTGTTTCGAAGGAGACCCGAGTTTAGCGAAAAACAACAGCGCTCGGTACTCAGTGTGCAGGTGCTTTGCTAGAATGGACAATTCCCCTTTCGCGTCAAAGGTCTTCGCGCATGTCGCGCCGCACGCTCTTCGTCACCACGGCGTTGCCCTACGCCAACGGTCCGTTTCATGTCGGACACATCATGGAGTACA
>DASZZK010000297.1:0-2365 GCA_035544975.1 Casimicrobiaceae bacterium
CTTTCCCGAGGTCATCGCATTTCGCGACCATCGCGCCGCGGAGCTCGGCGAGCGCTTGATCGTGCGCTCGGTCGACGACTCGATTGCCCGGGGACGTGTCGTTCTGCGCAATGTCGAGGAGAGTCGCAACCGCCACCAATCCGTGACGCTGCTCGACGCGATCGCCGAATTCGGCTTCGACGCGTGTATCGGCGGCGCGCGTCGCGACGAGGAAAAGGCGCGCGCCAAGGAGCGCATCTTCTCGTTTCGCGACGCATTCGGACAATGGGACCCGAAAAACCAGCGGCCTGAGCTTTGGAGCCTTTTCAATGCCCGCGTCGCCCCCGGCGAGCACGTACGCGTGTTTCCGATCAGCAATTGGACCGAGCTCGACGTGTGGCAGTACATCGGCCGCGAGCGGCTGCTTGTTCCCTCGATCTATCTCGCGCACACCAGGCCGGTCGTGCGTCGCGGCGACGCGCTCGTCTGCGTGACGCCGCTAACGCCCTCGCGCGATGGCGAAGTCGTGGAAGAGATTTCAGTGCGCTTTCGCACCGTCGGGGACATCACCTGCACCGCACCGGTCGCGTCCGATGCTGCGAGCGTCGAGGCGATCATTGCCGAGACCGCGATAACGACGATTACCGAGCGCGGCGCAACACGCCTTGACGACCAGACCAACGACGCATCGATGGAGTTGCGAAAGAAGGAAGGCTATTTCTGATGTCGGCCATCGAACGCTACGACCTGCTCGAACACGGGGTGCTGCGGTTCCTGACCGCCGGCAGCGTCGATGACGGCAAGAGCACGCTCATCGGCCGCTTGCTCTACGATACCAAGGCGATCCTGGCCGACCAGCTTGCCGCCATCGAGCGCACGTCGCAAAAGCGCGGCACGGCGCTGGACCTGTCGCTCCTGACCGATGGCCTCGTCGCCGAGCGCGAGCAAGGCATCACCATCGACGTCGCGTATCGCTATTTCGCGACCGCGCTTCGCAAGTTCATCATCGCCGACGCGCCCGGGCACGAGCAGTACACGCGCAACATGGTGACCGCCGCAAGCACGGCGCAGCTTGCCGTTCTGCTCGTCGATGCGCGGCACGGCGTCGTGACGCAGACGCGGCGGCATGCGACGCTCGCCCACTTGCTGGGGATCCCGCACCTAATCGTCGCCGTCAACAAGATGGATCTGGTCGACTACAGCGAGATCGTATTCGCCGGCATTGTCGCGGACTTCCTGGCATTTGCGGAACGTAACGGCATCGACGACGTGCGTTTCGTGCCGATGTCCGCCCTGACCGGCGAAATGGTGGTCGATCGCGGCGAAAACCTTGATTGGTACGAAGGTCCGACGCTGCTGCAGATTCTCGAGACGGTGGACGTGCAGCAAGCGCTTGCCGACGCGCCGTTCCGTTTTCCGGTGCAGTATGTCGGGCGTGCGACCGCCACGCTGCCTCGCGGGTACATGGGACGCGTGGAATCGGGATCGATCGCAGTCGGAGACGCGGTCACCGTGCTTCCTTCCGGGATTTCGAGCCGCGTGCGCGAGATCCGCGGATCCGACACGCAAAAACGCGCCGGACTGCATGCCGCGATCACCTTGGTGCTCGATGACGCGATCGACATCTCGCGCGGCGACATGCTCGTGCACGGCAACGCGTCACCGGTCACCAAGCGCGATCTCGACGCAACGCTGTGCTGGCTTTCGGAAACGCCGCTCGATCCGCGCCGCGGTTATCTCCTGCGTCACACGACGCGGGAGGTGCGCGCGCGTATCAGCGATATCGACCACCTTTGGGACGTCGCCACGCAGGCGAGGCAACCGTCGCCCGACACCTTGCGCATGAACGATATCGGCCGCGCCGGGCTGAAGCTGGCGCAGCCCATATTCGCCGATCGCTATACCGACAATCGCGCCACGGGCAGCTTCATCCTGATCGACGAAGCAACCAACAACACCGTAGCGGCGGGGTTGATCCAGTGAGCGGCACCGTCTATCTCGTCGGCGCCGGCCCGGGCGCGCCGGACCTCCTGACATTGCGGGCGGCGAGGCTCTTGGAGTGCGCCGACATCGTATTCCACGACGCGCTGGTCCATCCGGATAGCGTCGCGCTCGCCGCGCGCGCTTCAAAAGTCGCCGTCGGCAAGCGCTGCGGGAAACACTCGACTGCACAGAAATTCATCAACAAGCGTCTTGTCAATGCCGCGGCGGTGCACGACGTCGTCGTGCGTCTCAAGGGCGGCGACCCGATGCTCTTCGGTCGGGCGCAGGAAGAGATTGCAGCGCTGGAAGCCGCGGGTATCCGTTATGAAGTCGTGCCGGGCGTTACCGCCGCCCTGGCCGCGTGCGCGGAGCTCGGCATTTCACTTACGCGGCGCGGCTCGGT
>DASZZK010000298.1:0-5447 GCA_035544975.1 Casimicrobiaceae bacterium
ACGCCCTTGTAGCGATGAACTCGCCCGCGAAGGCTGGCGATCGTCGCCTCCGCGTGCAGCAGTGTCGTTGCCGCGCTCTTGCCCAACGCGACGATGAGCTTTGGCTGGATCAGGGCAATCTGACGATCCAGATAAGGAAGGCATGACTCGACTTCGACCGGCGTGGGAGCGCGGTTTCCGGGTGGACGGCACTTGAGCACATTGGCGATATAGACCGCTTTGACCCGGCTCATTCCAAGGGCGGCAAGCATGCTGTCGAGAAGGCGCCCGGCCTGTCCGACAAAAGGCTCGCCCTTCGCATCCTCCTCGGCTCCAGGCGCCTCGCCGACAAAAAGCCAGTCAGCGCGCTGGTCGCCAACGCCGGGCACCGCCTTGTTTCGCGTGCGGGCGAGGCCGCACGCCGTGCACGCGGACACGTCTGCTGCGAAGTGCGCCCAATCGAGCATCGCGATCCGTGTTGCGCGATGCTGCAGATCGGCTTGCGGCGCCTCGTTCACTCTGTGCGGCGACTCGCTCACCGCGTCGGCTTGCGACGCCTCGTTCACGGTGGGCGGCGGCTCTGTCACGGCATGCGGCGCGATCGGCCCACCGTCGCTGCGGTATCGCGCGCGCAAGCGCCAGACCGGCGTCAGCCCGAGCTCTTGCAGGATGTCGATCCGTTCAGCCACGGTGATCGCGGCTTGCCTGGCTCGCGGCGCTCGAGCGCACGCCGCGGCGCAACACCAGCGCGTCCTCGCGTGCGCCGGCACCGTCGGCGGCGGGATAGTAGCCTGCCCGGCGCGCGACGGCGACAAATCCTTCCGCACGGTAAAGAGCGATCGCCGCCGCGTTCGAGAGGCGCACCTCCAGAAAGCATTGTTCGGCGCCGAGGCGCAGGGCGTCATCGAGGAATCGGCGCAGCAAGGCGCGCGCCAGACCGCGCCTTCGCGCCTGCGGCGCGACGGTGAGGTTGAGAACTTGCGCTTCGCCCGGCCCCATCATCAGCACGCCGTAGGCGACGATGACGCCGTCGGCTTCACCGACGACGGTGCTGTAACCGGCGGCGAGCGCGTCGCGAAAATTTCCAGCCGTCCACGGCGCAGGATGGGCCTGGGCTTCGAGCGCGGCAACCGCTGCCAGGTCGGGCTCCTGCATCGGTCGCCAGAGCGTGGCGGAAGCGCCTACGGGCCCCGGGGGTGTGGTCACCGAGGCTCTCACCGCGGACTCACTGACGCAGTCCCGCCGCGCGTTCGGCGATGGTCAGCGCCACATGGTGGCGCACGTAAAACGGCGCCGCGTCGTGCGCCGGCACACCTTCCCCGGCGGCAAAGCGCGGCAACGAAAGCGTGCCGACGGCGCTCGCGCTGGGGACGATGGCGCCGTCACATTCGGATAGAGCCGCACCGTAGCGCTCGCGCAGCGACGCGTACACCGCAAACCCGCTGCCGGCGCCTATCCATCCGCGACCGTCGGGCAGGGGCGCGGCATCGGGCGAGACGACCAGCGGAGCGATTACTTCACGCCAGCGTCCGGAGTCGCGTTCATAGGCTGCGACATAGACCTCGCGCATGCGCGCATCCAGCGCCGCGACGATGCGGTCGCCGCCGGCGTGTTCGCGCCGCGTTTGAGCGATGGCCTCGAGCGTCGATACTCCCACCAACGGCAGGGCTGCTCCCAGGGCGAGGCCCTGGGCGACGCCGCAGGCGATGCGCAATCCGGTAAAGGATCCCGGGCCGGCGCCAAACGCGATGCCGTCGATCTGCTTCAGGGTCACGCCGCCATCGGCGAGTACGGCCCGGATCATCGGCAGGAGCAGCTCGGAATGACGCTGGCCGGCGACTTCGCTCTTCTCGTGCCAGGTCACGCCGTCGCCGAGCGCGACGGCGCAAACCTCGGTCGAGGTATCGAGCGCAAGTATTTGCATCGCTCGAATTCTACCCGAGCCGCGGGCGGCAAATGCGGAGGGATGCGGGCCGATGCAGCGTTTGCGCATTCGGTACAATCCTTCGTTTGCCGACCGTGTTCTTTCGCGCGGCGCCATCGTTGACTGCTGCCGTCATGGATACCGTCGTCATCTCCGCGCTCGATCAGGAAGGCAGGGGCGTCGCGCGCGTCGACGGCAAGGCGATGTTCGTCGAAGGCGCGCTGATCGGCGAGCGCGTCGCAATCGAGATATTTCGCAACAAGCCGAATTACGCGCTCGCGCGCATGACCGCGCTGTTCGAGGCCAGCCACGAAAGGGTGGCGCCTCCCTGCCCGCATTTCGGCGTGTGCGGCGGTTGCAGTCTTCAGCACCTCGAGCCGCTGGCGCAAGTGGCGGTCAAGCAGCGCGTGCTCGAGGACGCCTTGTGGCACATCGCTCGCGTGCGGCCGGGCGAGCTTCTCGCGCCCATCCACGGTCCCGCCTGGGGCTATCGCCAGCGCGCGCGGCTATCGGTGCGTTACGTGCCCAAGAAGGGCGGCGTGCTGGTCGGCTTTCACGAAAAGAAGTCCAGTTTTGTCGCCGACATGACCACTTGCCCGGTGTTGCCGCCACGGATCTCGGCACTGCTTCCGAAGCTGCGCACCCTCGTCGGCGCGCTGTCGATCCGCGACCGCCTGCCGCAGATCGAGTTGGCGATCGGCGACGGCGTCGAGGCGCTGATCCTGCGTCATCTGGCGCCGCTGACCCCGGACGACGAGCGGGAGGTAACCGACTTCGCGCTACGCCACGGCGTGCATATCTATCTGCAGGCGGCCGGGCCAGCCAGCATCCGGCCTTTCTTTCCTCCGCAATCCACGCTCTCGTACGATTTGCCGGATTTTGCGCTGAGGTTCGAATTCGAGCCCAGCGATTTCACTCAGGTCAACGTTGCCGTGAATCGGGTGCTGGTCCGGCGTGCCATCGCCCTGCTCGATCCGGTTCCTGGCGATGGGATCGCGGACTTCTTCTGCGGGATCGGTAACTTCACGCTGCCGATCGCGCGTCGCGGCGCCGACGTCATCGGGATCGAGGGAAGCTCGGCGCTGGTGCGGCGGGCGGAAGCGAACGCGGCGCTGAACGCGCTCGCCGACCGTGCGCGCTTCGCGGTCGGCAACCTGTTCGAGGCCACCACGGAGAGCGTTGCCAGCCTCGGGCCGCTGGACAAGGCCTTGATCGATCCGCCGCGGGAGGGCGCAATCGCCCTGGTCAGGTCGCTGCCGGCGCAGATTTCGCGGGTCGTGTATGTCTCCTGCAATGCGGCGACGCTGGCGCGCGATGCCGCGGTGCTGACCGGCGTGCAGGGTTTCGTCCTGCGTGCCGCGGGCATCGCCAACATGTTCCCGCATACCGCTCATGTCGAGTCGGTGGCGCTGTTCGAGCGATGAGCAGAATGAACGGGTAAAAAAAGGGCGGCTCTCGCCGCCCCTTTTACAGCTTACGTTCGCTTCCTAATCGCGCTGCCCGGTGAAAATGAGCAGCAGGTTGAGCAGGTTGACGAAGATGTTGAAGATGTCGAGGAACAAAGCCAGCGTCGCCATGATGTAGTTGGTCTGGCCCCCGCGCACGATCGAGCTCACGTCGTAGAGCAGATAGAGCGAGAAGATCATGACCGCGATGGCCGAGATGGCGATCGACGCGACCGGCACCTGGAAGAAAATATTGGCCAGCGACGCGATGATCAGCAGAATCAGGCCGACGAACAGGAACTTGCCCAGGAAGCTGAAGTCCCGCTTCGATATCGTTGCGATCGCAGCCATCACCACAAAGACCGCCGCGGTCATACCTCCCGCGAGCGCAACCAGCTGCCCGCCGTTACGCAAGCCGGCGGCGTATTGCAGCATCGGCGCCAGCATCACGCCGGAGACGAAGGTGAAGCCGAAGATCGCGAGCACGCCCCAAGAACTGTTGCGAAGCGCGGAGACGACAAACAACATACCGAACATCGCCGCGAACATCAGCAGCGGCGCCATGATCGGCGAGGTCGCGAACACCGCGGCAAAATTCATCGACATGCCGACATAGGCGCCGGCGATCGTCGGCAGCATCGACAGCGCGAGCAGCCAGTAGGTGTTGCGCAGAACCTTGCTCTGCTCGACAGCGACCGTCGTCTCGGCAGCCTGCGGCCAGCCGCTGAACGGTCCATTACCCGTAGGAACAGGTTTCAGTTGCGGTTCCATGTGATTCCTCTTCAAGGCGACGAAAAACGTCGCATGGGGCTTAGACTAGCAGAATTCCGTCGAGTTTCAACGGTTCCGGTGTCCTGAGGGCGCCCACGCGTACGGTATGCCCTACATGGGGGCAATGTTATTATTTTCGAGTCCCGAAGCTTGGCAGGCGTGGCCAGACTAAAACCGGCGGGAATCCGGAAGGTTGGCTGAGTGGTCTAATGCACCGGTCTTGAGAGGACGCGCGCGAAGCGCGCTTCCTCGGGCGAGACTAACTCGGCGAAGCCGACGTTATGTCGAGACCAAAACCGGCGGGAAACAGGAAGGTTGGCAGAGTGGTCTAATGCACCGGTCTTGAAAACCGGCGTGCCGGCAACGGCGCCGTGAGTTCGAATCTCACACCTTCCGCCAGAAGAATTCAGCGTCGCCCCATCCAATCTGGAGAGTCGGCGGCCCGGTTTCGCTGAAATATGCAGTACGAATCGAACGGTGAAAACGGTTCAAAATTTGCGGCGCGATTGCAAGCAGGATCCTGCAAATTCATGATCGATCGTTTTTTGCCCCCCACCCCTTAATCTCGCCCCTCTGGATTCGCCCAGCGTGCCAAGTTACTTCACTTCGGACTGCGCCTTCCACGCACGCTCGCGCCGCTTCGCTTCTTCGATCTGCTCGCGGGTCATCTTTGCAGTGACATCGGTCATTGCACGGGCGACGTCGCTGCGCGCTCCGCCCGGCGGCAAAGCAAAGAGTGCAAGCTCCATCCACTTCAAGGCTTCGACGCTATCCTGCGGGACACCGTTGCCTGCGGCGTAGAGAAGTCCCAGGTTAAGCTGCGCGAATACCACGCCCTGGTCGGCCGCACGCCGAAACCATTTGGCCGCGTCGACGTCGCTCTTCTGAACCCCCGTGCCTCCAGCATAGCTGGCGCCGACGTTGTACTGCGCTGCAGCGTCGCCTTGGTTCGCGGCGCGCTGGAACCACATGAAGGCCATCGCGTCGTTATGTTCGACACCGTTGCCTTCCATGTACAGGGAACCGAGACGGTACTGGGCGGCAGCGTTCCCTGTTTCCGCGAGTGGGCGCCACAACTCGGCCGCCTTGGCGTACGCTTTCGCGTGATAGGCAGCGATGCCGTCCTCGAGAGGCCCGGCCTCGGCGGTTGCGCCCAGAACAGTCGCGATGGCGAATGCACCTGATAGACGCCAAACAGTTGCTTTCATATTTTCGGACCGCAGCGGAAGGTGACGGGCTAGGATCGGCACGAAGAAGGGTGAAGGTAGCGCGCATAGACGCAGCTGCCCTAGCATCGCGAGGGGCTATGTTTGGGGGCAACTCGGCAG
>DASZZK010000299.1:0-7805 GCA_035544975.1 Casimicrobiaceae bacterium
ATTTGCCGGGCCACGGATACAGCGACGCGCTGGCGGCTCCGCCGCCATTGTCGTTGCGCCGCATCGTCGAAGCGGTGGAGCTCGCGATCGCAGAAACGTCGGCGCCGGGACCGCTCTTGATCCTGGGCTGGTCGCTTGGCGGTCAGGTTGCGCTCGAATGGGCGCGGTTGCGACCTCGTCGCGTTGGCGCGCTGGTGTTGATGTCGACCACACCTAGCTTCGTCGAGCGACCGGACTGGCCGCACGCCATGGCGGAAGCAGCGCTGCGGCAATTTGGCGACGAGCTCGCCGTTGCCTACCGGCAGACCCTGCAGCGCTTTGTCGCCTTGCAGGTGCAGGGAAGCGAACACGCGCGAGAAGCGCTCGCTTCATTGCGCTCACAACTGTTTGCGCGCGGTGAACCTCCGCCGCAGGCGCTTCGCGATTCCCTCGAGCTGCTCGCCTCGAGCGACCTTCGAAGCGGGATAGGCGCGATATCGCAGCCCGCACTGATGATCGCCGGCGATCGCGACACGCTGACTCCGGTCGCCGCGGCGCGATGGCTTGCGAGCGCGCTTCCGCAAGCCTCGCTGGTGGTCGTTACCGGTGCCGCGCACGCGCCCTTCCTTTCGCATCCGGAGGCGGTCGTCGAAGCCCTGGACGCGTTTGCCGATGAACGCTGAGCGTGCCACCGGCCCGCCGGACCTTGATCGCGCACAGGTGCGCCGCACGTTTGAGCGTGCCGCCGCTACCTATGACCAAGCTGCCGTGCTGCAGCGCGAGGTCGGGCAGCGCATGGCCGAGCGCCTCGGCCTCGTCATAATGCAGCCGGAGACGATACTCGACGCCGGCTGCGGCACCGGCGTGGCGCTGGGCGAGCTGCACGCACGCTACCCAGATGCTCGTCTCATCGGTCTCGACCTGGCGTTGAACATGACCTTGGCGGCGCGTGATCGACCCGGCGCGGCGATGAGATCCGCCCGGTCGCTCCTCGGACGGGTGCTCGGCCCACTCGCCCCCGCGCGCGAGATTCGGCCCTGGTGCATCTGCGGCGACATCGCGTCGCTGCCGATCAAGCCGGCAAGCATCGATCTCGTCTGGAGCAATCTCACGCTGCAGTGGGTCGGCGATCCGCAAAAAGCATTCGCCGAATGCCGGCGAGTGCTGCGAGTAGGCGGATTGTTGTCTTTCACCACCTTCGGCCCCGACACGCTCAAGGAGTTGCGAGCGGCATTTCTTGCCGCGGACCGCGCGACGCACGTCGGCCGGTTCATCGACATGCACGATCTGGGCGACATGCTGGTTCACGCCGGCTTTGCCGATCCGGTGATGGACATGGAAACGCTGACTCTGACCTATGGTGACGCGATCGGGCTTATGCGCGATCTGAAGGCGATCGGCGCACACAATGTCACCGCCGGACGCCCGCGCGGCATGATGGGTCGGCAGCGCTGGCAGCGCATGCTTGCCGCTCTCGAAACCACCCGCCGCGATGGGCGTCTGCCGGCGAGCTTCGAGGTCGTTTACGGTCATGCTTGGAAGCCTGAGCCGAGGATGACCGACGACGGCAGCGCGATCATCCGCGTCGAACCGCGAGCGAAGCGATGACCGAGGGCATTTTCATCACCGGGACCGACACCGGTGTCGGCAAGACGACGGTTTCGTGTGCGCTGCTGCGGAAGTACGTCGCGGCTGGATCGCGCGCCGTAGGCATGAAGCCCGTCGCGGCCGGAGGCTCTGAGGATAACGACGACCTGGTTGCGCTGGCGGCGGCCGGCAATGTCGACGCCCCCCTGTCGGCGCGTTGCCCGTATCCTTTCGCGGACGCCATCGCGCCGCATCTTGCCGCGCGCGCCGCGGGCGTCGCCATCGACCTTCATCGTATTCAGAGGAGCTACCAGGAGCTCAGCGCTCGCGCCGATCACGTCGTCGTCGAAGGCGCGGGCGGAGCGCTCGCGCCGCTCTCCGATCGGTTCGACATGCTCGACATTGCCCGAGCGCTTGCCTTGCCCGTGCTGATGGTCGTCGGTGTGCGGCTCGGTTGCCTCAACCACGCGCTGCTGACTTCCCTGGCGATTCGCGCGCGTGGCTTGAAGCTTGTCGGCTGGATCGCCAACAGCATCGATCCGGCGATGATGTGCCAGGACGAAAACATCGGCACCCTCGAGCGGCAGCTATCCGCGCCGCGCATCGCCAGCATACGGTGGGGTCGCGCGGATGCGCCTGAGTGGAGCTCGATCGATGCGATCGAACCTAGAGCCAGTCGTCGCGATCCATGCTAAAGTTACCCGGTCTTTCATAGACAAGTTTTCGTGGCAGAGCGGGCCAAAGCCGGCAGGACATTTCTGCGGTGGGCGCGCATTTCGAGGAACGAGGCGGCGCTTTTTTCCGATGTCGGTCGAGATCGATCTGTCATTGCCGGTTCGGTCGGAGTTCTGCGTGGTCTCGCGGCGCAACGATTCGCTCGGCTCTCGCGCACGGTGGACGCTGTTTGCGGGCCTGTGCGCAGTATCGATGGGGATGGCGTTGACCTTCGCCGCCCTCGGCGCGTGGCCGGTGTTGCCGTACTCGATGATCGAGATGGGCCTGCTTTGCTGGGCGTTTGGCTGGATCGAACGGCACGCAAAAGACTGGGAGCGGGTGACGGTGCGCGGCGATCGGATCGTGGTCGAGCGTAATCGTGGCGGAACCCGGACGCAACGCGAGTTCAACCGGTTCTGGGCTCGGCTCGAGGTCCAGGCCGACGCGCGCAATCGGGTGGCGCGTCTGGTGTTGCGTCATCGCGGCGAATCGGTCCCGTTCGGCGAGGGACTGCCCGCGCATGAGCGCGCTGCGATCGCGCGCGAACTGCGCCGGGCGTTGGCGGCGGGTAACGCGCGGTAGCGCCGAGATCACAGCCGAGCCGATTTTCTTGCGTATCGTCGACGTTTTCGGGGAAAGCATGGATTGCACCAAGGCGGCACAGCGGGCGGGACAAGCCGTCAGACTCGTTGCCAAGAGGGCTGCGCCGGCCGCGATTGTTACGTCGGCGCTGATGTCGGGCGCGGCGCACGCGGCCAGGGAATACAACCTGCAGCCGCCGGTCACGACGATCGGCGAACAGATAGTCGACCTCCACGTGTACATCATGTGGATCAGCGTGGTGATCTTCGTCGGCGTCTTCGCCGTGATGTTTTATTCGATCTTCGCGCATCGCAAGTCCAAAGGTCATCAAGCGGCCCAGTTTCACGAGAACACCACGGTTGAAGTTGTCTGGACCATCATTCCGTTCCTGATCCTGGTAGGCATGGCGCTTCCCGCGACCAGGACGATTCTGGAGATGAAGGACACGACCGTGCCGGACTTGACCATCAAGGTCACCGGCTACCAGTGGAAGTGGGGCTACGACTACATCGATCAGGGATTCGGCTTCGTCAGCAATCTCAAGACGCCGTATACGCAGATCTACAATCAGGAACCCAAGGGCGAGCATTACCTGCTCGAAGTCGACCAGCCGATGGTGGTGCCGGCGGGCAAGAGGATACGCGTGCTGATTACCGCCGGTGACGTTATCCATTCATGGTGGGTCCCTGCGTTCGGAGTCAAGCAGGACGCGATTCCCGGCTTCGTGCGCGACGCCTGGTTCCGCGTCGACAAGCCGGGCATCTATCGCGGCCAGTGCGCCGAGCTGTGCGGCAAGGAGCATGGGTTCATGCCGGTGGTGGTCGAGGTCGTTCCCGCGGACCAGTACGCGGCCTGGGCCGATGCGCAGAAAAGGAAATCGACCGCCGCCGCGGACGATCCCGCCAAGGTCTGGGACGCAAAGGACCTCATCGCGCGCGGCGAGGCCGTCTACACCGCGAACTGCGCCGCCTGCCATCAGGCCACCGGCAAGGGCCTGTCGCCTGCGTTTCCGCCGCTCGACGGATCGAAGATCGCGACCGGGCCCGTGGCAGCGCATCTCGACACCGTGCTCAACGGTGTGGTGAAAAACGGTCAGGCGACCGCCATGCTTCCGTTCAAGAACACGCTTTCGCCGACGGAAATCGCGGCCGTCGTTACCTACGAGCGTAACGCCTGGGGCAACCACGTCGGCGACGCGGTCCAGCCCTCGCAAGTCGTGGCAGCCAAGCAATAGTCCGGGATCTAAAGGCCCAAGGAGCATTGAACATGAGCAGCATCCCCCACGATCACGCTCCAGGCCACGCGGTCGGTCATGTGGTCGACCATGCGGTCGGTCATGGGGTCGACCATGCGGTCGATCGCGGCCACGCCCACGACGAGCACGCGCATCATCCCGGCGGGATCATGCGCTGGATCACCACGACCAACCACAAGGACATCGGCACGCTGTACCTCTGGTTTTCGTTCATCATGTTCTTAGCCGGCGGCTGCCTTGCGCTCACTATCCGCACCGAACTCTTCGAGCCGGGCCTGCAAATCGTCGATCCCGAATTTTTCAATTCGCTGACCACGCTGCATGGGCTGATCATGATTTTCGGCGCGATCATGCCGGCGGCGGTCGGATTCGCCAACTGGCAAGTGCCGCTCATGATCGGCGCTCCCGACATGGCGTTCGCGCGCATGAATAACTGGAGCTTCTGGCTGCTGCCGTTTGCGGCGACGCTGCTTTTCACGTCCTTCTTTGTTCCGGGCGGCGCTGCCGCGGGCGGTTGGACGCTCTATGCCCCGCTGTCGGTGCAGGCCGGGATGGGAATGGACCTGACCATTTTCGCGATCCACATCATGGGCGCGTCGTCGATCATGGGTTCGATCAACATCATCACCACCATCCTCAACCTGCGCGCGCCGGGGATGACGATGATGAAGATGCCGCTGTTCGTGTGGACCTGGCTCATCACCGCGTACCTGTTGATCGCCGTCATGCCGGTGCTCGCCGGCGCGGTGACGATGCTGCTGACCGATCGCCACTTCAACACCAGCTTCTTCAACGCGGCGGGCGGCGGCGACCCGGTCATGTTCCAGCACATCTTCTGGTTCTTCGGGCACCCCGAGGTCTACATCATGATCTTCCCGGCGTTCGGGATCGTGTCGACGATCATCCCGGCGTTCTCGAGGAAGCCGCTGTTCGGTTACGCGTCGATGGTGTACGCGACATCGTCGATCGCGATCCTCTCGTTCCTGGTGTGGGCGCACCACATGTTTACCGTCGGCATGCCCGCCGCAGGGCAGCTCTTTTTCATGTACATGACGATGCTGATCGCCGTTCCGACCGGTGTGAAGGTGTTCAATTGGGTCGCCACGATGTGGAGGGGCTCGATGACTTTCGAGACCCCGATGCTGTTCGCGATCGGCTTCGTCTTTCTGTTCACGATGGGCGGCTTTACCGGACTGGTGCTGGCAATCACCCCGGTCGATATCGCGCTTCAGGACACCTACTACGTCGTCGCCCACTTTCACTACGTGCTGGTTGCCGGTTCGCTTTTTGCATTCTTCGGTGGCATCTACTACTGGCTGCCGAAGTGGTGCGGACGCATGTACAACGAAACGATGGGCAAATGGCACTTCTGGCTGTCGATGATATTTTTCAATGTAACTTTTTTCCCCATGCATTTCCTGGGTCTAGCAGGTATGCCGCGGCGGGTCCCTGACTACGCGACTCAGTTCGCCGACTGGAACCTGGTGGCGTCGATCGGCGCCTTCGGCTTCGGACTGTCGCAACTATTGCTCCTGTACAACGTCGTGACGTGCATCCGCAGCGGACCCCCCGCGCCGGCGAAACCCTGGGAGGGCGCCGACACGCTGGAATGGACGCTTCCGTCGCCGGCGCCCTATCACACGTTCGAGACGCCGCCGGTCGTCGAATAGCGAGGGCGACGACGATATCGACATGAATGCGACGATGCAACGACGGGACGAAGCGGCGAAAGGAATAACTGGTCCAGTACGCGATCGTGAGTCGCAGCGCACGGCGAACCGGCGTACCGGGTGGGTTCTGGCCTCGATCGCCGTGGTCTTCTTCGTCGGTGTCATCCTCGCGCAGTACGCAGGCTCGCCCAGCGTGGGAATCGCGGTTCTCGGTTTCGCCATCCTCGGCTTCCTGATCGTGGCGATCGGCAGGAATGTACGCAAGCCAGTACGCAAGTGAGTGCGCAAATGAGCAAGCGCGGCAGCGGCGACGAAATGGATGACCGGAAGCGATCGAATCGCTCGCTGCTCAAGAGGCTCGTTGCCGTCGTGGTGGTGATGTTCGGCTTCGGTTTTGCGATGATTCCGTTCTACAACAAGATTTGCGAGGTCACCGGTCTTCGCAACATCGCCAATCCCGACGACGTGGTCAACACCCAGGTCGATGCGGGGCGCACGGTGCGCATCGAGCTCGATGGCAATCTGAACAAGCTGCCGTGGCGCTTTCGCCCGATGACGCCGATCGTCAACGTGCATCCCGGCGAGCTGACGCAGGTAATGTACGAAATCGAGAACACGACCAATCGCCGGATGACCGGTCAGGCGATCCCAAGTTACGGACCGCAGCTCGCGGGGCAGTATTTCAAGAAGCTGGAGTGTTTTTGCTTTGCCAAGCAATCTCTCGGCGCGCACGAGAGGCGTCAACTGCCGGTGGTGTTCGTGGTCGATCCCACGCTGCCGGCCGGCGTTTCCACGATCACGCTCTCGTATACGTTTTTCGAGGTCGAGGGCAACGAGTCCTAGCCGGCGAAGCCGGCGGCCCAGGGAATATGCAAGGCAAGACGAGGAGCAGCGAATGAGCGCACCGCAGAACGGCACGGGCCCCTACTACTTCGTGCCACAGCCCTCGTATTGGCCGATCACCGGCTCGTGCGCGCTTTTGTTGATGGCATTCGGTGCGGCGTTCTGGTTCAACGCGTATGCCGCGGGACCATGGCTGGTGCTGGCGGGCTTTTGCGTGCTGGTCACGATGATGGTCGGCTGGTTCGGCAGCGTCGTCGGCGAATCGCAGCATCACCTCTACAACCGCAGGGTCGACCTTTCCTTTCGCTGGGGCATGAGCTGGTTCATCTTTTCCGAAGTCATGTTCTTCGCGGCGTTTTTCGGTGCGCTGTTCTACATCCGCAATCTCTCGGTGCCCGATCTGGGGGGGATGGAGTCCAAGATCCTGTGGCCGAACTACACGCCGGCGTGGCCAACCAACGGCCCGTACATCAAAGACGTGTTCACGCCGATGAAGGCGATCGGGATTCCTCTGCTGAACACGATTATTCTCGTGTCCTCGGGCGGCACCCTCACCGTCGCGCATCACGCGCTCCTACGCGGTAACCGTGGTGCGCTCAAGTTATGGCTTTTCATCACCATCGTCCTCGGGTTCAGCTTCCTCGGATTCCAGGCCTACGAGTACAGCCACGCTTACAGCGAGCTCAACCTCAAGCTGTCGACGGGAGTCTACGGCTCGACGTTCTACATGCTTACTGGGTTTCACGGCTTTCACGTGACGATCGGTGCGATCATGCTGACGGTCATGCTTCTACGCACGTTCCGTGGCCATTTCGATGCGCAGCATCATTTCGCGTTCGAAGCCGCTGCGTGGTACTGGCACTTCGTCGACGTCGTCTGGCTGTTGCTGTTTATCCTGGTCTACTGGCTCTAGTCCGAGGGGGACGGAGGCAAGAGCCGCCGGGGGTCCGGCGCGGCTTGTGTTTCGGACGAATCTTGTCGTCTGAAGTGTCGGGGCCTCAGCGCAGGCCAGCTTCTCCGATCCATCCAAAGTAATAGCTGATGAGAAGAAATACGATCAGGCTCGCCGACAGGGCGACCCGTATGGCGAGTGCCTTGACCATGCGCGTACCCTGGCCGCGATCGTGGTAGAGGTAATAGAGGGCAGTGCCGAGGCTGAACACGACGAGCAGCAA
>DASZZK010000300.1:0-1560 GCA_035544975.1 Casimicrobiaceae bacterium
GGCATCGTTCCGTCGTCGTTTCGCATCGCCCGCAAGCTTCTCGACCGGCTCGAGGACGCGACGACTGGCCGCGTCCTGCCCGCCGAATTTCACGCACCGATTCCGCCGGAGCGCGTCGAGCAAGCTGGGCGTGCAGCGGAAATTCTCGGCGACATGGTCATCAGCAAGTATCCGTTCGCGGACAGCACGCAGCCGATCGTCACCGATCGCGCCGAGGCACTGCTCAACCGAACATGGCGGCCGGCGCTTTCGGTCACCGGCGCGGATGGCCTGCCGCCGATCGCCAATGCCGGCAACGTGCTGCGCCCGCAAACATCGCTCAAGCTTTCGCTTCGCGTGCCGCCACCGATCGACGGCGACCAGGCGTCGCGTCATTTGAAACGCTTGCTCGAAGCCGATCCGCCCTATGGCGCGACCGTGCGTTTCGACCTCGAGTCGGGCGCCACCGGCTGGAATGCGCCCGTGACTCAAACGTGGCTCGGCAGCGCAATCGACGAGGCGTCTTCACTGTTTTACGACAAATCCGCGGCGGCCATGGGCGAAGGCGGCACGATTCCCTTCATGGCCATGCTCGGCAAACATTTTCCCGACGCGCAGTTCCTGATCACCGGCGTCCTCGGCCCTCACGCCAACGCACACGGACCCAACGAATTCCTGCATGTTCCCTACGCCAAGAAATTGACAGCCTGCGTGGCCTTCGTGCTCGCAGCGCATGCCCGAAAAGAGGTGCACGCATGATCACGATCTATCATCTCGACACGTCACGCTCCGAGCGCATCGTCTGGCTGATGGAAGAGCTCGGTCTCGAATACAAGCTGGAGTTGTTTCAGCGCAACGACAACGGGTCGGCCCCGGATGCGCTGAGGAAGATTCATGCGCTCGGCAAGGCGCCGGTGATCCGCGACGGGAACACGGTGTTGGCCGAGTCAGGCGCCATCGTCGACTATATCGTTCACCGCTATGCGGGCGATCGTCTCGCCGTAGCGCCGGCGGCTGCGGATTACGCGCGCTACATCTATTGGTTTCATTTCGCCGAAGGAACCTTGATGTCGCTGCTGATACTCGCATTGGTGCTGAGCCGAGTGCCGGAAGCCGATGCAAGCCCGGTGCGGACACGGGTGTTGGAGCGGATGAAGCAGACCCTCGCCTTCATCGACTCGGAGCTCGCTCAAGCGACTTACTTTGCCGGCGCAACATTCAGCGCGGCGGATGTCATGATGACCTTCCCTTTTACGACCATGCGACACTTTTTGAAATACGACCTCGCACCTTACGCCAATATTCTCGCCTACCTGCAGCGCATCGAGTCGCGGCCGGCATACCAGAAGGCGATGGCGCTGGCGGGCCCGAAAGACAAGTAGAATCGGCGGCGAGCTTGTGAAATGGAATCCGGCGCTACAGGTTTACGGTGCGTCCCGATGCTGACGACTCTCGGACCGCATCGAGCACCTGCTGACCGCGCAGCCCGTCGGTGAAATTGGGGGCGGGCGAGCTGCCCTGCTCGATTCCCTTGGTGAAATCCCGGACCAGCAGCCGGAACGCCATCAGACGGTGGTCGCG
>DASZZK010000301.1:0-2554 GCA_035544975.1 Casimicrobiaceae bacterium
CATCGGCTACAACCGCGCAGCGCGCTTGATCGAGCAGATGGAGCGCGCCGGAATGGTTTCGCCCATGCAGACCAACGGCAATCGCGAAGTCCTGGTGCCAGCAGGCAAGGGCGAGACGGCGTGATCCTCCGTCGTCATGGCGCGGTCGCGGCCGCGTTTGCGCTGGCTATTGCGTTTGCGAGCGCGGCGGCAGCCTCGGGCATCGATCAACTGAGGGCGTTCGTCGACGGCGCGCGCACCGGCAAGGCGACATTCCGACAAGTCGTTACGGCCAAGTCGGGGCGCGTACCGCAGGCTTCCAGCGGCACATTCGCGTTCGCGCGGCCGGGCAAGTTCCGCTGGAGCTACGACAAACCGTACGCCCAGCTGCTCGTCGGCGACGGCGATAAACTCTGGATCTACGATCGCGATCTCAATCAGGTCATCATCAAGAAGCTGGACCGCGCCCTCGGCGCGACGCCGGCATCGCTTTTGGCCGGCAGCAACGCGTTCGAGACGAACTTCGTGCTGATCGACGGCGGCAACGCCGACGGAGTCGAGTTCGTCGAGGCAAAGCCCAAATCGCCGGACACCGGGTTCGATCGGATTCGCATCGGATTCAAGGAAAATCTGCCGCGGACGATGGAGCTGCACGACAACTTCGGCCAGGTCACGCAGCTGACGTTCGATACGTTCGAGCGCAATCCGGCGATCGACCCTGCGCTTTTCCGATTCTCGCCGCCACCCGGCGCGGATGTGATCGGGAACTGAGTGGGAACTGAGTAGGAACTAAAGCGGGAACCGACCGAGTGGAAGCCGATCTTTTCGCGATAGCCAACCCCGCCGCGCCGCTGGCCGAACGCTTGCGCCCCAAGACGGTGGCCGAAGTCATCGGGCAACGCCATCTACTGGCACCGGGCAAGCCGCTGGCGGTTGCGTTCGCGACCGGCAAGCCGCACTCGATGGTTCTGTGGGGACCGCCCGGCGTCGGCAAGACGACCCTGGCGCGATTGATGGCCGACGCATTCAATGCCGACTTTATCGCCTTGTCGGCGGTGCTGTCCGGGGTCAAGGACATCCGCGATTCCATCGCCCGTGCCGAGGCGACGCTTGCACAATCGGGCCGCCACACCATCCTTTTCGTCGACGAGGTTCACCGCTTCAACAAGGCGCAGCAGGATGCGTTCCTGCCTTATGTCGAGCAGGGGCTGGTGACGTTCATCGGTGCGACGACCGAAAACCCTTCCTTCGAGGTCAACAGCGCGCTGCTGTCGCGCGCAACGGTGTATGTGCTCGAGGCACTCGACGCCGATGAGCTGGCGCAGCTCCTGGTCCGCGCGCTCGCGGCCGCGATGCCGGAGGCCACGCTCGCGGCGACGGCACGCGACGCGATCATTTCCTACGCCGACGGCGACGGACGGCGCCTGCTCAATCTGGTCGAGCAGCTCGGCGTCGCGGCGCAGGACGCGGGCAGAAACGACATCGACCTCGCTTTCGTCGAGGCAACGATCACCCGCAGCATGCGCCGCTTCGACAAGGGCGGAGAAGCCTTCTATGACCAGATCTCGGCGCTGCACAAGTCGGTGCGCGGCTCCGACCCGGACGCATCGCTGTACTGGTTCTGCCGCATGCTCGACGGCGGCGCCGATCCGCTCTACGTCGGCCGGCGCATGATACGCATGGCGAGCGAGGATATCGGCCTCGCCGACCCTCGCGCGCTTCAGATCACGCTCGACGCAGTGGCGACCTTCGAGCGTCTGGGCACGCCCGAGGGAGAGCTCGCGCTGGCCGAGGCGATCATCTATCTCGCCTGCGCGGCAAAGAGCAACGCGGTGTACGTCGCCTACAACGCCGCCCGCGCATTTATCGCCAACGACGGCTCGCGGCCGGTGCCGCTTCGACTGCGCAACGCGCCGACGCGACTGATGAAGAATCTCGGTTACGGCAAGGACTACCGCTACGCGCACCACGAGGAAGACGCCTACGCCGCGGGTGAGCACTATTTCCCCGACGGCATGGAGGCAGCGCAATGGTATCTCCCCACCGAGCGCGGACTCGAGGCGAAGATCGGCGAGAGGCTTGCCGCGCTCCGCAATCGTGACGCGAGAGCGCGATCCAAGAACGACGACAAGTCTTAGTGCGCTGATCTTCGCGGGCAAGCGTTTGCTAGAATCGGCCGATGCTCGATATTCAGCTTCTGCGCAACGATCCGGCGGCCGCCGCGGCACGCCTGAAGACACGTGGCTACGTGCTCGACGTGGCGCGATTCGAGTCAACCGAAGCACGTCGCAAGGCGGTCCAGACGCGCACCCAGGAGTTGCAGGCCAGGCGCAACACCGCCTCGAAGGAAATCGGCGCCGCCAAGGGGCGCGGCGAGGACGCGAAAGCCCTGATGGCCGAAGTCGCGAATCTCGGCGAGGAGCTCAAGGCGCTCGAAGCGGAGCTCAGTGCCATTCAGTCCGACCTGCGCGAATGGCTGCTCGCCATACCGAACCTCCCGCACGCGAGCGTGCCTATCGGCGCGTCGGAAGCGCAAAACGTCGAGCTTCGCCGCGTGGGCGCGCCGAAGGAGTTC
>DASZZK010000302.1:0-4039 GCA_035544975.1 Casimicrobiaceae bacterium
TTACCTGCGCCGCGACGATCGCCGCTTCGCCCCTGCCGGCGCTGGTCGCGGTGTCGAACCAGTTCCAGCACGACCACGGGTTCGCTTTGGCAACTTGTCGCGGCAGAAGCACCAGCCAGCCGTTCGCGTCGGCGAGCGCGGCAATGCGCGTCGCGGCACTGATGTCCTCCGGCGTCTGTTTGCAGCCGTGGATCAGAACGATCAGCGGCCGGCGTCGCCATCCGCCGTAGCCTCGCGGAACGTACAAAAGATAGTCGCGCGAGGGCCAGATCCAGGGGTGCGAGGCAAGCCATCCGCGCCAGGAAAAATTGCTTCCGATCTCGAAGCGGCCGGGTTCGGGTAACCTGCGGCGAAAGATCCTGGCGACGAGGTCGCGTACGCGGGATCGCAGTTTGTCGAGCATCGATAGGCTCAGCATCTGCGGCAGCTACGCCGCATGCCGAATGAATTCCACTGTCAAACGCGCGATCGCTAGATCAACACGATATCGTATTGTTCCTGCGTGTAGATCGACTCCACCTGCAGCGAGATCGGCTTGCCGATGAAGTCTCCAAGCTGCGCCAGGCTCTGCGACTCCTCGTCGAGAAAAAGGTCGATCACCGATTGCGAGGCGAGAATTCGAAACTCGCGCGCGTTGAACTGCTTCGACTCGCGCACGATCTCGCGCAGGATCTCATAGCAAATGGTCTGCGCGGTCTTGATTTCGCCGCGTCCGCCGCACGTAATGCACTGCTCGCACAGCACGTGCGCTAGGCTCTCGCGGGTGCGCTTGCGCGTCATCTCCACCAGTCCCAGCTGCGTAAACCCGTTGACCGTCAGGCGGGTGCGGTCGCGGTCGAGCGCCTTGTTGAGCTCCGCCAGCACCGCGAATCGATGATCGGCGTTTTCCATGTCGATGAAGTCGATGATGATGATGCCACCGAGGTTGCGCAGGCGTAGCTGGCGCGCGATGACCTGTGCCGCCTCGAGGTTGGTCTTGAAAATCGTATCGTCGAAGCTGCGGCCGCCGACAAAGCCGCCGGTGTTGACGTCGACCGTCGTCATCGCCTCCGTTTGATCCATGATCAGGTACCCGCCGGATTTGAGGTCGACCCGCCGCGCCAGGGCTTTCTGAATCTCGTCCTCGACGCCGTGCAGGTCGTAGAGCGGGCGGTCGCCGACGTAATGCTCCAGACGCTCGAGGATGTTTTGCGTATATTGCGCGGCAAACTCCACCATTTTCTGAAACGTTTCGCGCGAGTCGACCAGGATGCGCGACGTTTCCTCGGTCGCCATGTCGCGCAGCACCCGTTGCGCCAGATTCAGGTCCTGGTAGATCAGCGACGGGAAGGGAACGGTGCCGGATTTTTCAGTCAGATCGCGCCAGAGCTTGGTCAGGTATTCGATGTCGTTCTGCATCTCCCGCTCGCTCGCGGTTTCGGCCATGGTGCGGATGATGAATCCTCCGGCCAGTCCCTCGGGCAGGAGCTGCTGCAATTTCTCGCGCAGATTCTCGCGCTCGGCTTCGTCCTCGATGCGCTGCGAGATGCCGATGTGCGAGTCCTGCGGCAGGAACACCAGCAGCCGGCCGGCCAGGCTCACCTGCGTCGACAAGCGCGCGCCTTTGGTGCCGATCGGATCCTTGATCACCTGCACCACCAGCGACTGCCCCTCGTGCAGGATGCGCTCGATCGGCTTGCTTTCGTGACCATGTCCGTTCTGGCGGTGCTCCCAGATGTCGGCGATGTGCAGGAACGCGGCGCGCTCCAGTCCGATCTCGATGAAGGCAGATTGCATGCCGGGCAGAACGCGCGCGACCTTGCCCAGATAAATATTGCCGACCAGGCCGCGCGCACTCGAGCGCTCCATGTGCAGCTCCTGCACCACGCCCTGCTCGAGCATCGCCACACGGGTTTCCTGCGGCGTCACATTGATGAGGATATCGTGGCTCATGGCCTGGGCGATTCCGGCGCCGTCGGCACGTTGACGCATAGAACTGCGCACTCCAGCGGGTGCTGAGATCGATTGGATGCCATCGTCTGCGCTCACAATACCGGAAACCCGATCTTGGCCAGTAGTTCGGCTGTTTCGAAAAGAGGAAGTCCCATGACTCCAGAATAGCTGCCCTCGAGATGGCTGACGAATGCCGCGCCCCGCCCCTGGATGGCGTAGGCGCCCGCCTTGTCGAATGGCTCGCCGGTCGCGACGTAGCGCTCGATCTCGTCGTCGGTCAGCGCGCGAAAGCTCACCCGCGATGACGACACGACCATATTAATCTCCTTGTTCCAGCTGACGGCCACCGCGGTGCAAACTTGGTGCGTCTGGCCGGAGAGGCGTCGGAGCATTTCCACGGCTCCTGCGGCGTCGCTGGGCTTGCCGAGCACCGTGCCGTCATGCACCACCTCGGTGTCCGCGCCCAACATCGGTTTCGGCGTGAGGCCGCGCTTGCCCATCACCTGCCATCCGACGGACGCCTTGGCTCGCGCAACGCGTTTGACATATTCGAGTGGCAGCTCGTCCGGGCGCGGGATCTCGACGATGTCGCGCGGCCGGCCCGCGGCCTCGCGCATCAGAAGCGGCGTGAAATCGACGCCGATCTGACGCAGCAATTCCTGTCGCCGCGGGCTCTTCGATGCGAGATAGACCGAGGGCCGCTTGGTGGGGACGACCTCTATGTTCATTCACGATGATAGGGATGGCCTTGCAGCAGGCTTGCTGCCCGGTAGAGCTGCTCGACAAGCATCACGCGGACGAGCCCATGCGGCAATGTTAACGCGGAAAGCGCGATCACGACATTCGCGTCATGTTTGACGCTCTCGGCGAGGCCATCGGCGCTGCCGATCACGAAGGCCGCGTCGAGCGCGGAATCACGCCAACGGCCGAGGGCGGAGGCGAGCTCGGCGGTTGTCCACAATAATCCGCGTTCGTCCAGCGCGACGATATGGAAGCCTCGGGTCGCGGCGACGATACGCTCCGCCTCCGCGGCGAGCACTTGCTCGGTGCTCTTGCCGCGATCGCGCGGCTCCGCCTTGAGCTCCACGAGCTCCAGGCTCAAGGCTCGCGGCATGCGCCGGGCATAGTCGGCATACGCCTCGGCAACCCACGAGGGAAGCCTGTGCCCAAGCGCGACAATGCGCAGCTTCATGGAATCGGATGTGAAGTCGCGGACTGATTTAGCCCGCGAGGGCGCGCTAGGCGGCGGCGGGAAGTGACGGGTTGGCGCGACGTCGTGCCGCGGGAAGCGTCCACAGCTCCTCGAGGTTGTAATACGCGCGCACGGCCGGCTGCATGACATGAACGACGATCTCGCCGCCGTCGACCAGCACCCATTCGCCCGATTGCTCGCCTTCGACGCCCACGATGGTGGCGCCGGCGGCCTTCAGCGCGTCGCGGACGTGATGGGCGAGCGCATTCACCTGCCGGCTGGATTCGGCGGTGGCGACGATCATCGTGTCGTACAGGCTGGTCAGCTTGCGGACATCGAGAACGATGATGTCGCGGGCTTTGATGTCTTCGAGGGCGCTAACTGCGGTTTTCTGAATCTTGTTGAGGCGCATCCGGAGGGGGCCGATACAGTTGATTGCGGTCAATATAAGCCAGAACCGCGGCCGGAAGCAAACCGCGAACCTGTTCTCGGCCTGACGCGCCGCGGGCGAGGGCCGCTCGGATCTCGGTCGCCGAAATCGGCTGCGGTGTGACGCTCTGGCGCACGATCGCGCCTGCCAGTTGCCGGAAGAGTCGCGACGGGTCGGTCGTCAGTCGCCGAAGCCATTGCTCTTGCAGTGCGGGCGGCGCCGCCTCCGGCAAACTCGGCGCGCCCGGCCTTTCCACCACCACCAGATGCGCCAGCGTGAACAATTGCTCCCATCGATGCCAGCCGACAAGACCCGCGAACGCGTCGCTGCCGATGATGAGCGCCAAGGGCCGTCTCACGTCCTCGGCGTGAATCTCCTGCAGCGTAGCCACCGTGTAACTCGGTCCCGGGCGGCGAATCTCGCGGCCGTCGGCGACCAATCCGGCGAACTCGGCGCAACCCAGCTCGGTCATCGCCAGCCTGTCC
>DASZZK010000303.1:0-4782 GCA_035544975.1 Casimicrobiaceae bacterium
TGCCTTTGCCGCCCACGCCTTCAGGCCAGGCGACCGCGGTGCTGGCGCCGACCTTCTCTTTCCATTCGGGGCTGACCTTGGAGAGGTAATCGGTCCAGATAAAGGTCGTGCCCGAGCCGTCGGAGCGGCGCACCACGGTGATCGGCTCGGCAGGCAGCTTGAGGCCCGGATTCAGGTCGGCAATAGCCTTGTCGTTCCAGTTCTTGATCTTGCCGAGGAAGATGTCGGCCAGAACCGGCCCGGTGAATTTGAGCTGACCGGGACTGACGCCCTCGAGATTGACCACCGGAACCACGCCGCCGATGATCGCCGGAAACTGCATCAGGCCTGCCTGCTGCAGATCCTCGGGTTTGAGCGGCATGTCGGAGGCGCCGAAGTCCACGGTTTTGGCCTTGATCTGGGCAATGCCGCCGCCCGAGCCGATCGATTGGTAGTTAAGGCCGACACCGGTCTTCTGCTTGTAGGCGTCGGCCCATTTGGCGTAAATCGGATACGGAAAGGTCGCGCCGGCGCCGGTGATGTCGATCCCGGCTGCGGGCATCGCCAAGCCGAACGCCGCCGCGCTCAGCAGTACCGTAAAAAAATGTTTCCTATCCATTGGAGACTCGCTATTGGGATGGCGGTATTGTCGCGGTCCACTGTGACAGACCGATGACAACGCGTTTCCAGTTGATGGCATCGGCTTGTCCGTTCCGGCTCAGCCGAGGGCCTGCTTCGTGCGCTGCTCGGCGGCTTGCCCGACCATCCGCTCCTTCCGCGCGCCATGGGCCCCTTCTCTGTCATAAAATGCCATAATTCCGACACAATCGATTGGTATCCTATGGGGCGGCAGCCGTCGCCTCCGTCCTGCGTGCGATAAATGACCATCCCTGGCGCCCAGCAAACTCGGCGACAGCCATCAAACCGGCCCCCCATATTCCCTTGACGATCCAAAAGGAATCCCTTTCGACGGAACCGGCGTCGCAATTCGAGTCCCGCAAGAAAGATCACCTGCGCCTCGCGCTGGACGAATCGGCGCAGGTCAAGGACAACGGGCTCGATACCATCGAACTCTTGCACGAGGCGCTTCCGGATCTCGATTTCGACGATGTAGAGATTGCGACGCGATTTGGCGGGCGCCCCTTGAGCTCGCCTCTGTTCGTGAGCTCGATGACTGCGGGGCATGATCGCAGCTATGCCGTCAACCGAGTCCTGGCAGAGTTCAGCTCACGCAGAAATATTTTGATGGGCGTCGGTTCCCAGCGCAGGCAGCTGACCGACGATTACGCCGCACAGGAATGGAAACGCCTGCGCGGAGAATTTCCTGCCGCGCTCCTGCTCGGAAATCTCGGCCTTGCGCAACTCATCGAGAATTCCACGGACGACATTCGAAGGCTTGTCGACAGCATCGATGCGCTTGGTCTTTTCGTGCATCTCAATAGTCTGCAGGAAGTGCTCCAGCCCGAAGGCACGCCTCGCTTCCGTGGCGGACTGAAAAAACTCGAAATCGTCTGCCGTAGCCTAGATGTGCCGGTGATCGTCAAGGAAGTCGGATGCGGACTCTCGCTGTCGACCCTGAAGCGGCTCGACGGAACAGGCATTTTCGCGGTCGACGTCGGCGGCTACGGTGGAACCCACTGGGGCCGCATCGAAGGCAGGCGGTCTCACCATGACTCGCGTTCCGCGCAGGCGGCGAGAACGTTTTCCGACTGGGGCATCTCCACCTGCGACTCGCTTCTTTACGCCAGGCAGGCAAGCGTCGGCTACCAGATATGGGCGTCGGGCGGCATTCGAAATGGCCTCGATGCTGCCAAGGCGCTCGCGATGGGAGCCCGGATGATCGGCGTGGCCAAGCCATGGCTTGCTGCGCTGACGGATCACGCGGACGATCCTGTCGCCGCGCTGGATCTCCTTGCCGACCAGATCGAATTCGAGCTCAGGATCGCGATGTTTTGTACTGGTTGCGCCAATCTCAAACAGCTCTCAACAGGAAATGTGTGGAAATGCAGACAAAAAATCTAGCGGCGGCGTTTACCGGTTTTTCCAAACTCGGACGCGACGAGCGGTTGAAGGCACTCCTCGACATGGGCGCGCTCGAGGTCGATGACATCGCGTATTTGCGCAGCGGCGGCCTGAAGGATATGTCGTTCGCCGACAGCTTCATCGAGAATGCAATCGGCTATCTGGAGATGCCGCTCGGCATTGCCACCAACTTTCGTATCGATGGCAGGGATTACGCAATACCGATGGCGGTGGAGGAAACATCGATCATCGCCGCCGCAAGCAAGACCGCGCGCTGGGTGCGCGATTGCGGGAGTATCGCGACCGAAGTACGCGGCGCGCACATCATCGGGCAGATCCAGTGCGCCAACATAGGCAACTGGGCCCGTTTTCAATCGCGGCTGTCCACACAGAAGGGGCACTTGATCGCGCTCGCCAACCAGGAGCCGGCCGCGAGTCTCGTGCGCCGCGGCGGCGGCGTCAACGACCTCGAGATACGGGCCGTCAAGCATCCCGACGGCGGCACGATGGGCGTCGTTCACGTCCTGCTCGATCCGCGCGATGCGATGGGCGCCAATATCGTCAACCAGGTATGCGAATTCCTGCGGCCCCATATCGAAGAGTGCACCGGTGAAAGCGTCACGATGTGCATTCTGTCGAACCTGGTCGACACCAAGCTCACCTTCGCCGAAGTGCGACTGACCCAAATCGATGATGACCTGGCCCAGCGCATTCAGGAGGCGTCGTTTTTCGGCGAAGAAGATCCTTATCGGGCGGCAACCAGCAACAAGGGCGTGCTGAACGGAATAGACGCCGTCGTCGTCGCCACCGGCAACGATTGGCGTGCCGTCGAGGCAGGCGTGCACGCGTACGCGGCGCGCGACGGCCGCTATCGCAGCATCACGCGGTGGCGGGTCGACGGACGGCATCTCGTCGGCAAGCTGGAAGCGCCGCTCGTCGTCGGCACCGTGGGCGGAGTCACCAAGCTTCATCCCACCGCGTCGATGTGTCTGCGCATGCTGGGTGTCGCGTCGGCCAACGAACTCTCGCGCGTAGCCGCTGCGGTCGGCCTGGTCCAGAACCTCGGTGCGCTGCGCGCGCTGACCACGGTGGGCATCATCGAGGGCCATATGAAGCTCCACGCGCGCAATCTTTCGCTCGGCGCCGGAGCGAGGCTCGACGAAGTCCCGGTTCTGCAGCGGCGACTCGAAGAGGTCCTGCGCATCCGGAAAAGAATTTCGCACAGCAACGCGGTCGAGCTGCTTCAGGAGATGAGGAGCGCGGCAGCGGGTGGTTGACGCCGGCGATGTCCTGCGCTTGAGCGTTCCGAGCAAGAGCTTCTTTCTTGGCGAGTATCTCGCGCTCGAGGGCGGCCCGACACTCCTTGCAGCAACGCTGCCGCGGTTCGAGCTTGCGGTGCTCCCAGGCTCGGGCGCGGTCCGGGGCGTCGAGCCAGCATCCCCGGCGGGCCGACTGATCAGCGCGCACAGCGGCACTTTCGGCAGCCTCGACGTCGAATTCTTCGATCCCCATGCCGGCGCGGGCGGCTGGGGCGCCTCGGCCGCGCAGTTTCTCATGTGCTATGCGGCCCTCGAACGCATCCGCGAAAATAGCGCTCACGAGCAGGCGGCAGGGATCGATATCGAACGCCTCCTCTCGGCCTATGTCGACCTCGCCTGGGACGGCCACGGATATCCGCCCTCCGGTGCGGATATCATTGCTCAGATCGAAGGCGGGATCGTCGAGTTCTCCAGGAAAGACAAGGCCGTCCACAAGCGCGCGTGGCCGTTCGATGATCTGGAGTTCTTCTTCGTGCCGACGGGAAACAAAGTAGCTACCCACGAGCATCTTCGGGACCTGGGACGTGTCGACGTCACTGTTTTTTCGGCGCACGCGAATAGCGCCTGCGCCGCTTTGGTGAGCCGCGACTCGGCTCGATTTGTCGGCGCAATGCGCGGATACGCCGATGAGCTCGAGCGGCAGGCTCTGGTCCATCCCGACACCGGCGCGATACTGCAAGGCCTGGACGCGTTGCCCGGTGTGCTAGCCCGCAAGGGCTGCGGCGCGCTCGGCGCCGACGTCGTTGTGGCGATCGTCCGGTCGGACTCGGCAAAGGCAATCGCGGCGACGATCGCGCGCGAGATTGCGGCGCCGGTCGGCCGTCCCCAGCTTTCCGGTGGACTCACGATTGGCTAGAGAAGAGCGCGGGGCCGTCGGCATGAGCGAACGGGAGATGGTCGGCGCCGAAGCGATTGGATTTGCCAACATCGCCCTGATCAAATACATGGGCAAGCGCGATCCGGACGGCAACGTTGCTTTCAACCCGTCGCTTTCCTATACCTTGCCACACCTGAAATCGACGGTCGCCGTGTCGGCAGCTTTGACCGGGCCCGATCGCTGGGAAATGCTTCCCCGGGCCGGAAGCATCCCCATGCGTCTGAGTCGCGAAGGCGAGGGCCGCTTCCTGGGTTACATCAGAAAGCTGTGCGATCTCTGGGGCTATCGGCAGAGTGTGCTCGTCCGCTCGGCGAACAATTTTCCCGCGGACGCAGGCATCGCAAGCTCGGCTTCCAGCTTTTGCGCGGCCACCAAGGCGGTCGCGGCGTTCCTGCTCCGCCATGAAACCCCCGCGCAGTTGGCACACTTAAGTCGAACCGCCTCCGGATCGAGCTGCCGCTCATTTTTCGAGCCATGGTGCATGTGGGATGGTGATAGCATCCACGCGTTGGATTTTCACGTAGGACCCCTGATGCACATGGTCGTGATCGTCGACGGCGGCCGCAAGAGGGTCAGCTCGTCGGA
>DASZZK010000304.1:0-5410 GCA_035544975.1 Casimicrobiaceae bacterium
CGATTTCCAGCATGGACGCCATCGGCCCGCAGATCATGCGCACGGTGCGCCCGGCATGCGCCGACAATCGCTCGCGCGCCCAATCTTCGCGTTCGAGGACGCGGTTGGCCAGGCCGATCGCGGGGTCGATCGCCTGCATGACCTCAATCGCCGGCGGCGTTCATAACGCGTAGCCGCGATGCAGCGCGACGGCGCCCGCTGCCAGGTTGAACCATTCGACGCGCTCCAGGCCGGCTGTCTCCATCATGGCTTTGAGCGTCGCCTGGTCCGGATGCATGCGAATCGACTCGGCCAGATACCGGTAGCTCGCTTCGTCGCCTGCGACCAGGCGCCCAAGGCGCGGCAACACGTTGAAACTGTACCAGTCGTAGGCCGGCCGCAGCGGTTCCCATATCTGGCTGAACTCGAGAATCAGCGCGACGCCACCGGGCTTCAGCACGCGCCGCATCTCGGCGAGAGCTGCGTCCTTGCGGGTAACGTTGCGAAGCCCGAAGGCGATGCTGACGCAGTCGAAGGAGCGCGCCGCGAAAGGCAGCGCCTCGGCGTCGCACTGCACGGCCGGCAGCAACTTGCCTTCGTTGAGCATCCGGTCGCGGCCGACCGCCAGCATCGCGCCATTGATGTCGGTGAGAATGACCCTGCCGCTCTCACCCGCGCGCTCCGCGAACAGCCGCGCGAGGTCGGCGGTCCCGCCGGCGACGTCCAGCACGCTCGCGCCGGCGCGAATACCGCTTGCCTCGACGGCGAACCGCTTCCAGGCACGGTGCAGGCCACCGGACATGAGGTCATTCATCAAGTCGTATTTGGTCGCGACCGACTCGAACACGCCCCTGACTCGCCGCGTCTTTTCCTCCGGCGACACCCGATCGAAACCGAAGTCGGTCTTTTCGCTCAATGCTTGTGACCGCAGGCGTGCGCGGGCGCCGCGGCGGCCGCGTTCGGATCGGCATCACGGCTGGCGCCCGCGGCGTCGAGCCGTCTCAGGTACTGGTCCCACATCAGTTGCTGCCGCGACCCGAGCTCGTAGAGATAGTCCCAGGAGTAGATACCGGTCTCGTGCCCATCCGAGAATTTGGGGCGGATCGCGTAATGTCCTACCGCCTCGACCTCCGCAATGGTGACCTCGCGCTTACCGACCTGCAGCGTTTCCTGGCCGGGGCCGTGGCCGCGCACCTCGGCAGATGGTGAATAGATCCTGAGGAATTCGTAGGGGAGCCTAAAACTTGCGCCGTCGGCAAAAGAAAGCTCCATCACGCGCGAGGCCTGATGGAGCTTGATTTCGGTTGGAACAGGAGCGTTCGAGTCGGAGCCGGTCATGGGGTCGCCTGGCGCAAGCCGTGTTTGAGGCGGCTTAGCAGCATACCAGACTGACCGCGACGCTCCGCGGCGCCGTCGACCACCCCGGGCCCGTCGAGCGGCGTGTCGCCCCGGCCAGCGCTCCTAAAAGCGGTTGGCGGCCATCGGGTTGCTGGAGTCCGGGACCAGGTCCATGTTGCCTATCCCGGCCATCACGTTGCGATTCTTGGCATCCTTGCCGTGCAGCTTGATTTCCAGGCGTAGGTCGTTGAGCGAATCGGCATTGCGCAGCGCGTCCTCGTAACTGATAAGCCCCGCTTCGTAGAGGTCGAAGAGCGCCTGGTCGAAGGTCTGCATGCCGAGCTCGCGCGATTTTTTCATGATCTCCTTGATTCCCGAGACGTCGCCCTTGAACACCAGGTCGGAGATCAGCGGCGAGTTGAGCATCACCTCGACCGCCGGGACGCGCCCGCGGCCGTCGCGACGCGCGATGAGCCGTTGCGCGACGAAAGCGCGAATATTGAGCGATAAATCCATCAGCAATTGCGCGCGACGCTCTTCCGGGAAGAAGTTGATGATCCGGTCGAGCGCCTGGTTGGTGCTGTTCGCGTGCAGCGTCGCCAGGCAAAGGTGACCGGTTTCCGCGAAGGCGATGGCATAGTCCATCGTCTCGCGATCGCGAACTTCACCGATCAGTATCACGTCAGGCGCCTGCCGCAGCGAGTTTTTGAGCGCGATCTGCCAGCCGTCGGTGTCCACGCCCACCTCGCGCTGCGTGATGATGCAGTTCTTGTGCTCGTGCACGAACTCGATCGGGTCCTCGATGGTGATGATGTGGCCGTAGCTGTTCTCGTTGCGATATCCGAGCAATGCCGCCATCGACGTCGATTTTCCACAGCCCGTCGCGCCGACGAACATCATGATCCCGCGCTTGCTCATGCAGATGTCCTTGAGCACCGGCGGAAGGTTGAGCTCATCGAAGGTAGGAATCGTGGTGTTGATGGTCCGCATCACCATGCCCACGCGCCCCATTTGCACGAACGCGTTGCAGCGGAAGCGGCCGATGCCCGGAGGGCTGATCGCGAAGTTGCACTCCTTGGTCGACTCGAACTCCGCGGCCTGCTTGTCGTTCATGACGCTGCGCACGATCTCGATCGTATGCTGCGGCGTCAGCACCGACTTCGACACCGGAGCGATCTTGCCGTCGATCTTCACCGCGGGAGGAAAGCCGCCGGTGATGAAGAGATCCGAGCCTTTTTGCTGGACCAGGAGCTCGAGCAGCTCGTGGATGAATTTAGTGGCGGTTTCGCGTTCCATGAAGTGATCTCCAGAATTTAGCCGCCGAATAGATCTTTGTTGACCGCTCGATTGCGCGCCTCGGAAATGGCAATCTGATTGCGGCGAACCATTTCGGTCAGACACTGATCCAGCGTCTGCATCCCGGCCGCCTGACTGGTCTGGATCGACGAATACATTTGCGCGACCTTGTTCTCGCGGATCAGATTGCGGATCGCCGGAGTGGCGATCATGATTTCGTGCGCCGCGATGCGGCCCTGCTGGTCCTTGGTCTTGAGCAGCGTCTGCGAGATAACCGACACCAGCGACTCCGACAGCATCGCCCGCACCATGTCCTTTTCCGCTGCCGGGAAGACGTCGATGATGCGGTCTATGGTTTTGGCCGCGGAGCTGGTATGCAGCGTCGCGAACACCAGGTGGCCCGTCTCGGCGGCAGTCAGCGCCAGCCGGATGGTTTCCAGGTCGCGCATTTCGCCCACCAGGATGTAGTCGGGGTCCTCGCGCAGAGCCGCGCGCAGCGCGTTGGCGAACGACAGCGTGTGCGGGCCTACCTCACGCTGATTGATCAGGCACTTTTTCGATTCGTGCAGAAATTCGATCGGATCTTCGATCGCGAGGATGTGGCCGTACTCATTCTCGTTGACGTGGTTGATCATCGCCGCCAGCGTGGTCGACTTGCCCGATCCGGTCGGCCCGGTTACCAATATCAGCCCGCGCGGCCGGTTGGTCATCTCGGCGAACACTTTGGGTGCGGCCAGCTCTTCCAGCGACAAGACCTTGGACGGTATGGTACGGAAAGCAACCGCGGCACCGCGTTGCTGATTGAAAGCGTTAACGCGGAAGCGCGCAAGATTCGGGATGCCGAAGGAGAAGTCGCATTCGAGCATCTCTTCGTAGGCCTTGCGCTGCGCGTCGCTCATGATGTCGTACACCATGGCGTGCACGTCCTCGTGCTCCATCGGCGGCAGGTTGATGCGCCGGATGTCGCCATGCACCCTGATCATCGGCGGCAGCCCTGACGACAGGTGCAGGTCGGAGGCCTTGTTCTTGACCGCGAAAGCGAGCAGTTCGGCAATGTCCATTTATAATCCCAGGAGCCAACGTCGGGCGACTTGTGGCCAACAACTTCTTCAACCCTATGCCGGCGTCATTCGATTATGAGCCTAGAGGAGAAGGCGTGGCAAGACATTCGCTTGCGCATCGTCGCGGCCGCCAAGGCTGCCCACCGCGATCCGGGCTCGATCCGGGTTCTCGCGGTGAGCAAAAGCTTCCCAATCGAGGCGATTCAAACCGCGTATGCGATGGGACAACGCGCGTTCGGAGAGAATTACGTGCAGGAGGCAAAAGCCAAGATCGCCGCGCTGTCCGGGCTCCCGGGGATCGAATGGCATCTGATCGGACCTCTGCAGAACAACAAGGCGGGGGCCGCGGTGCGGACCTTCGCTTGGGTCGAGACGATCGATCGGCAGCAGATCGCGCAGCGCCTTTCGACGGCGCACGGCGCTGGGCTGCCACCGCTCAACGTATGCATCCAGGTCAACATCAGCGGCGAGGCCACGAAGCACGGGGTTATTCCATCGATGGCGCTGGCGCTGGCGCGCGAAGTACGGCGGATGCCGGGACTCGCGCTGCGCGGATTCATGGGTATTGCGCAAACTGCCGGCGACAGCGGCGCGGTGCGAGCTCAATTTCACCTCCTGCGCGAGCTGTATGATGCCGGACGCGGCGAAGGGCTTTCGCTCGACACGCTGTCGATGGGAATGTCGTCGGACCTCGAATGCGCCATTGCCGAAGGCGCGACGCAGTTGCGGATCGGCAGCGCGTTGTTCGGGCCGCGCGTTCCGACCAGCGCAGCGGAATCGCATTGACCATTCGAAGATTCAGCACCGAACCGGGCCACCAAGAGTGAAACCTTGAACATTGCCTTCATTGGCGGCGGCAACATGGCGCGGGCGCTCATCGGCGGCCTGGTGGCGCGCGGCAGTGCGTCGAACGCCTTCACGGTGGTCGACCCGAGCGCCGATGCGCGCTCGACGATCGCCGCTCGCTTCGGAGTCGCCACGTTCGCGGCCATCGAATCTCCGGCGGTGGCCCACGCCGAGATCATCGTTCTGGCGACCAAACCTCAAAACGTGCGCGTCGCGTCGCGCGAGCTGGCGACGCTGCTCAAGCGTCAGGTCGTGATCACCATTGCCGCGGGTATCCGTCTTAGCGACCTGTCGCGCTGGCTTTTGGGGTATCGGCGTCTGGTGCGCGCTATGCCGAACACCCCGGCCATGATCGGCGCCGGGATCACCGGGCTTTATGCGCTTTCCGGCGTCGATGCCGACGGCCGCACGCGCGCGTCGTCGGTGATGGAAGCGGTCGGCAGCACGCTGTGGTGCGAGCGCGAAAGCGACCTGGACGCGGTGACGGCAATCTCCGGCAGCGGTCCCGCCTACGTTTTCTACTTTCTGGAAGCGCTCGAAGACGCAGCTCGCGAGCTTGGCTTTGGCAACGCCGAGGCAAGACGTCTTGCGCTGGCGACGTTTTCGGGCGCGATCCGTCTGGCAGAACAGAGCGATTCCGAGCCGCTCATGCTGCGTGCCCAAGTGACGTCCAAGGGTGGCACAACCGAGCGCGGCATCGCCGCGCTCGAGGCGGCTGGAGTCAAGGCCGCCGTGGCCGCGGCGGCAAAAGCTGCGCTTGCGCGCGCTGGGGAGCTCGGCGATCTCTTCGGCAGCGAAAGTTGAGCGGCAGCTCATGCTGAACCAGGCGCTGCGCTTTCTGATCGATACGGCGTTTGGCTTCCTCGTCTACGCCGCGCTGCTGCGGTTCA
>DASZZK010000305.1:0-11192 GCA_035544975.1 Casimicrobiaceae bacterium
AGGCACCGCGGCCGACACGACGACGACATCGGCACCGGCAATATTGTCGGCCGCGTGCCCCGCGGCGATGCGGGCGCCCAGTGCAGTGAGACGGCGCGTCACGGCCGTCGCCGCGACGTCCGATCCGCTGACCTGATAACCCTGCGTCAGCAGCACTTCGGCGATGCCGCTCATCCCCGCGCCGCCGATGCCGACAAAATGAACGCGCTTGACTTTGTGCTTCATCGCGATTGCGCCAGTTCCATGCACGCGTCGGCGACCCGCTCGGTCGCGTCGGTGCGCGCCACGCTGCGCGCCTTGATGGCCATCGCCAGCAAGCCTTCGCGGTCATAAGCCGTGAGCATGTCCGCGAGCAGCTGCGGCGTCAGCTCGGACTGGGGCACCAGGCTCGCGGCGCCGGCTTCGACCAGGAAACGCGCGTTATGTGTCTGCTCATCGGCGATCGCTCCTGGAAGAGGCACGATCAAGCTGCCCACACCCACCGCGGCGACTTCGGCGACGGTGATCGCGCCGCCGCGACAAATGACCAGATCGGCGTCGGCGTAGCGGCGCGCCATGTCGGCGATGAACGCAACGCACTCGGCGGCGGCGCCCGCTTCCGCGTACGCGCGACGAAGCGCGTCGATGTGAGCATCGCCGGCCTGATGCGTCACGTGCGGACGCTGCGACGGGGTTAGCAGCGCCAGCGCTGCCGGAACGCGCTGGTTCAACGCCACGGCTCCCAGGCTGCCGCCGAGAACGAGCAGCTTGAGCGGACCGCTACGTCCGGCGAAGCGCTGCTCGGGTCGCGCTACGGCGACGATGTCGTCGCGCAGCGGATTGCCGACCCACCGCACTTTCGCTGCGTGCTTGCCGCGCAGCGCATCCGGAAAGCCGAGCAGGATGCGATCGGCGCCAAAGGCAAGAATGCGATTGGCAAGACCGGCGACCGCGTTGGCATCGTGAATCGCCAGCGGCCGTCCCCACGCGACGCCCATCAGCGCGCCCGGGAACGAAGCGAATCCGCCGAGACCGAGCACCACGTCCGGCGCGCGGCGGCGAATCACGCTGAGGCTTTGCCAGAATGCGAGCAGCAGCGAGAATGGACCGAGCAACAAGCGCTTGAGTCCCTTGCCGCGCACACCGCCAAAGCGTATCGCTTCGAAATCGACGCCATGCTGCGGCACCAGCCGCGCCTCGATGCCGTCGCGCGTGCCGAGCCAGAACACCTCACATCCTTTGGCGATGAGCCGCGAAGCGACGGCGAGTCCCGGGAAAACGTGGCCACCTGTTCCGCCAGTGGTGATCATGACGGTGGCGCTCATACGGTGAATCCGCGCAGCACCCGCCGGTTCTCGAAATCGACGCGCATCAGGATCGCGAGCGCGAGGCAGTTGGCGACAATGCCGCTGCCGCCAAACGACAACAGCGGCAGCGTCAGTCCCTTAGTGGGCAGCACGCCCATGTTCACGCCGATATTGATAAAGGTTTGCACACCGAGCCAGATGCCTATTCCATGAGCCACCAGTGCCGAAAAAGGCCGGTCCAGTCGCGCCGCCTGACGCCCGATCGCGTACGCGCGCACCAACAACCATGCGAACAGGACGATGACCAGCGTCACCCCCGCGAAGCCGAGCTCCTCTGCCACCACTGCGAGCAGGAAGTCGGTGTGCGCCTCAGGAAGGTAGAGCAGCTTTTCGACGCTGGCGCCCAAGCCCACGCCGAGCCATTCGCCGCGACCAAATGCGATCAGCGAATGCGTCAGCTGATAGCCCTTGCCCAGCGGATCCGACCACGGATCGAGAAAACCGGTAAAGCGTTGCAGCCGATACGGCGCGAAGCGGATCATCATCCACAGCGCGACCGGAAGCAGAAAGCCAAGCCCGATCAGGAGACGCCAGTCGAGGCCGCCGAGAAACAGGATGCCGAAGGCGATCGCGACGATGACCACACAGGCGCCGAAATCCGGTTCGTGCAGCAGCAGCGCACCGATCGCGATCATCACCGCCAAGAGCGGCAGAAAGCCCTTGAGCAAGGTTTGTCGAAGCGGCTGCTCGGCGTGGAGGAACGACGCCTTGCGCACGGCGTAGCTCGCCGCATACAGCACCACAAAGACCTTCATCAACTCCGACGGCTGGAGATTGACGACGTAAAGCGACAGCCAGCGCTTGCTGCCGTTCACCTGCTTGCCGAGAGCGGGAACGAGGACCGCCACCAGAAGCACCGCACCGAGAATGAACAGATACGGCGCGGCGCGCTGCCAGCCTTTGAGCGGCACCTGGAAGGCAGCGAGCGCAGCCAACAGCCCGACCACCACGAACACCGCGTGCCGGGCAAGGAAATACCAGGGCCGATAACCCGTGTTTGCCGAAGCCTCGGCCATCGCAATCGATGCCGAGTACACCATCACCAGCCCGATCGCGAGCAGCAGCAACGAAGCCCACGCCAGCGTGACGTCGTAGTTGAGCATCGCTCGGCTCTCACGCGGCAGCGCCCCAAGCGTGGAGAACCGCGGCAATGTCGACAGTAGGCCGGCATCTCTAGGCATGTGCTGCCTCCACGGCGTGCGCCGCCACGGCAGCCTTGAACCGATCGCCGCGCTCCAGGTAATCGCGGAACATGTCCAGGCTTGCGCATGCCGGCGACAACAGGACCACGTCGCCGGTCCGGGCATGGGCGATCGCGCGAGCCACCGCGACTTCGAGCACCGGCGCAAACTCGATCGCCGGGGTCACGCCCGACAGGGCGGCCGCAATGGTCGGTGCGTCGCGTCCGAGCAGGACCACCGCCCGGCAGTGGCGCTCTACGCTCGATCTCAACGGCAGAAAATCCTGTCCCTTGCCGTCGCCGCCGGCGATCAATACCGACGGGCGGCCGATGCCTTCCAACGCGGCCAAGGTCGCGGCGACCGTCGTTCCCTTGGAGTCGTTGACGAACAGAACTCCGCCGATGTCGGCGACGCGTTCCATACGATGCGGCAGCCCTTGAAACGCGGTAAGCGCCGCCAGCACTGCGATATCGATTCTGCCCACCGTGGAGGTAAGCGCAAGCGCCGCCAGTGCGTTCAATGCGTTGTGATGCCCGACAAGCGCGAGCTCGTGCGCCGCAACCAGCAACGCGTCGCCGCGCGCGAGCCAAATCGCATCGGAGCCGCTCTGTTCGACCAACCCCCAGTCGCGCTCGGTCGCGGGCGCAGCGGCGCCGAACGTTTGCACCACGCGATCGGGAATGCGCATCGCGAGCGACCGCGGATCGTCGCGGTTGAGCACTTGCCCTCCGCCGCCGATGAAAATGCGCTCCTTGGCTGCCGCGTAACCGTCGATGCCGGGATAGCGGTCGAGATGATTCTCGGTAACGTTGAGCACCGTCGCCGCGGTGGGCTTGAGGCTGCTCGTAGTTTCCAGCTGGAAGCTCGACAGCTCGACCACAAACACGTCCGGCCACGGCGCGCCGTCCTCGTGCTCCACGAGCGCCTCGAGCACAGGCTCGCCGATGTTGCCGACGACCTCGACAGTGAGACCCGTCGTCCGAACCAGCTCGCCGGTCAGCGCCGACACGGTGGTCTTTCCGTTCGAGCCGGTGACGGCCAGCACCCGTTGACGCGGTGGCAGCGCGCGGGCGAAGAGCTCGATGTCGCCGACCAGTTCGACACCGCGCGCGACTGCGGCTTGGATCGCCGGAAGCGCTTGAGCGATTCCCGGACTGATCACCACCAGATCGGCACCGGCAAACGTGGCGTCGGTAAAAGGTCCCTTGAGGATCGGCACCCGGGCCAGCTCGGTGGCGAGCTCTCCCGCACGCGGTGGATCGGCGCGCGTGTCGGCGACGGTAACGTGCGCGCCACGACGCATGGCCCAGCGCGCGGCCGATAGGCCCGTTGCCCCAAGTCCGAGAACGACCACCTTCCGATTGCGCCAAGTCGTTGTCATCTCAGCTTCAAGGTCGAAAGCCCGAACAACACCAGCAGCATGGTGATGATCCAGAACCTCACCACCACCTGATTCTCTTTCCATCCCTTGAGCTCGTAGTGGTGATGAAGCGGCGCCATGCGAAAGACGCGTCTGCCGGTAAGCTTGAATGACACGACCTGAATGACCACCGACAGGGTCTCGACGACGAAGACACCGCCCATAACGAACAGCACGATTTCCTGGCGCACGATGACGGCGATGGCGCCCAGTGCGGCGCCCAAGCCCAGCGCGCCGACGTCGCCCATGAACACTTCGGCCGGATAGGCGTTGAACCACAGGAAGCCCAGGCCCGCGCCGGCGATCGCCGCGCAGAAGACCGTCAGCTCGCCCGCGCCGGGAATGTGCGGCAGGAAAAGATACGACGAATAGTCGGCGCGCCCGGTGACGTAGGCAAAGATCCCCAGCGCAGCGCCGACCATCACCGTCGGCATGATCGCCAATCCATCGAGCCCGTCGGTGAGATTGACCGCGTTGCTGGAACCGACGATGACGCAATAGGACAAGACGATGAAGCCCCAGACGCCCAGCGGATAGGACACGGTCTTGAAGAAGGGAACGATCAAGTCGGCCTTGGGCGGCAAGTCCAGGTTGAAGCCGCTCGACAACCAGGCAAAGAAGAGCTGCAGGAACTGCGCGGTCGACGGCGACGATACCGAAAACGCGAGGTACACCGCCGCGATGAGCCCGATCACCGACTGCCAGAACAACTTCGCCCGCACCGAAAGGCCCTTTGGATTGTTGTGCACGACTTTGCGGTAGTCGTCGATCCATCCGATCGCGCCGAAGCCCAGCGTCACCAGCAGCACCACCCACACAAACCGGTTGCGAAGATCCGCCCAGAGCAGGGTCGTGATGACGATCGATACCAGGATCAGCGCGCCGCCCATGGTCGGCGTTCCGGCCTTGGTCAGATGTGTCTGCGGACCATCGTCGCGAACCGATTGTCCGATCTTGTATTGCGTGAGCTTCCTGATCATCTTCGGCCCCACCACGAACGAGATCATCAACGCGGTCATCGTCGCGAGCACCGCGCGCAGCGTGATATAGCCGAAGACGTTGAACGTCCGGATGTCGGCCGCTATCCAGTTGGCGAGCGCGAGCAGCATCAGCGGTCACCTGCCGTCGGTTCTCTCAGCTCGCCGAGCCGCTCGATCACGCGCTCCATTGCCATGAAGCGCGAACCCTTGACGACCACGGTCGTCCCGCGTTGCAGCGCCGCGCTCAGGTCGTGGACCAGCGAATCCTGATCGGCATAGTGCTTCCCGCCCGCGCCGAACGCAGCGACCGCGTGCGTCGCCAGATCTCCTACCGTCAGCAGGCGATCGACGCCGGCGGCGCGCGCGTATTCGCCGATTTCGCGATGGAACGCCGGGCCCTGATCGCCGACTTCGCCCATATCGCCCAATACCAGCCATTTCGCGCCTCCCGCGTTGGTCAGCACCGCGATCGCCGCCTTGACCGAATCGGGATTGGCGTTGTACGTGTCGTCGATGATCGTCGCGCCGTTGACGCCGATACGCGTGTGCAACCGGCCGGAGATCGGTCGAAACGCGGTCAGCGCGATGGCCGCGGCGCCGATGCTCGCGCCTGCCGCGGTGGCGGCGGCGATTGCCGCCAGCGCATTGGAGACGTTGTGTCGACCGGGAGCCTTCAGCTCGAAAGTCGCGGCACCTTCGGGAGTGGTGACCTCGACGCTGCTCCCCCATAGCCTGGTTTCACAGCGCGCGCTGATCGCTGCCGGTGCGCGCAATCCGAAATCGCGCACGATCAGCGAAGCGCCGTCGGCGTTGCGACGCGCCACGACTTCGCGCCAGAACACCGCGAAGTCGTCGTCGGCATTGATCACCGCGACGCCGTGGTCGGGCAGCGCGCCGAGCAGGGACGCGTGCTCCGCGGCGACTTCGGCGACGCTCTTCATGAATTCCTGGTGCTCGCGCTGGGCGTTGTTGATCACTCCGATGGTGGGCTGCGCGATCGCGGAAAGCGTTGCGGTTTCGCCGGGATGATTCATTCCGATCTCGATTGCGGCGGCCGCGTGGCCGAGGCGCAGGCGCAGTATCGTCAAAGGCAAGCCGATCGCGTTGTTGAAGTTGCCGGCCGTCGCCAGCACCTTGTCGGCGCCGAATTGCACCCGCAGGATGGCCGCGGTCATTTCCTTGACGGTGGTCTTGCCGTTGCTGCCCACGATTCCAGCAACGGGAAGCGAGAACCGACGCCGCCAGAACTTCGCCAGCGCGCCGAGCGCCTTGATCGGGTCGGCAACGCAGAGCATCGTTTCGGCCGCGGCGTTGCGCACCGCGGCAGCGAGCTCCGCCGCGCGGTCCAAGGCGACGATCGCTACCGCCGCGCCGCGGTCGAACGCCTGCGATACGAAGTCATGCCCGTCGAACTTGTCGCCTTTGATCGCGACGAACAGGTCGCCGGGTGCGAGCGAGCGCGAGTCGGTCGAGACGCCGGTGAACCAGGCGTTCGGGCCGCGCAGCACGCCCCCGATCGCCCGGCACGCTGTCGCAGCGTCCATCATCGGCTGCTCCACGCGGCGAGTGCACGTGTCGCGTGGTCCCAGTCGAGAAAGGGCGCTCGCTCGCCCGCGGTTTCCTGATAGGTCTCGTGTCCTTTGCCGGCCAACACGACCACGTCGCCGACATGGGCGTGACCGATCGCGCCGGCGATCGCGGCGGCACGATCCAGTTGGACGCCGTAGCGACGATTTCCGGTCTCGCGAATGCCGTGAACGATCTCGCTGGCGATGGCTTCCGGATCCTCGCTGCGCGGGTTATCGCTGGTGACGATCACGCGATCGGCGATCTGCGCCGCGACGCGCCCCATTTCCGGCCGCTTGCCGCGATCGCGCTCACCACCGCAGCCGAAAACGCAAATTAACTCGCCGCCGCTGGCGACCGCGGGGCGCAGCGCGGTCAGCACCTTTTCCAACGCATCGGGCGTATGGGCATAGTCGACGACAACCAGAGGCGCGTAGCCTCCGCCGCTTCGCTGCATGCGTCCCGGCGGTGCGTCGACGTGTGAAAGGAAATCGAGCGCTTCTTCGAATCCGACGCCGCTGACCAGCAGGACGCCGAGAACGCCGAGCAGATTGGAAGCGTTGAACGCGCCCACCAGTCCGGTCGCGACGTCGCCCTTGCCCCATGGCGTCTCGACGCGGAACGCAAGCCCCGTGGACGATGGCGTCAGCCGCGCGCCACCGATGTCCGCAGCGCCAAACCCGTAGGTGAGCACCTTGCGCCCTTTGGCGCGCGCGGACTCGACCAGACTTTGACCGAACGGGTCGTCGGCATTGATGACTGCCACACGCAGCCCCGGCCAAGCCAGGAGCTTCGCCTTGGCGGCTCCATACGCGCCCATCGTTCCGTGGTAATCGAGATGATCGCGCGAAAGGTTGGTGAAAAGCGCGACATCGAAGTCGATTCCGTTCACGCGGCCCTGCTCAAGACCGTGCGACGAAACTTCCATCGCCACCGCCTCGGCACCTGCCGTTTTCAGGGCGGCCAGCGTTTCATGCAGCAGGGCTGCGTCGGGCGTAGTGTTGCTGGCCGGCGAGAGCGAGCCGAGCAAACCGTTGCCGAGCGTCCCCAATACCGCGCTCCTTCGGCCGGTGGCATCGAGGCCAGTCGCGATCCAGTGCGCGCACGAGGTCTTGCCGTTGGTGCCGGTGACGCCGACCATCCACAGGTCTCGCGAGGGATGGCCATAGATGAAATCGGCAATCGTACCCACCTTGGCCTTGAGGTCCTCGATAGGCAAATGCGGAAGTTTCCAGGCGTGATTCCAATTGAAGCCGTGAGTCTCCCAGAGAACCGCGCCGGCGCCGCGCGCGATCGCGTCGGCGATGAACGCGCGACCGTCGTGTCGCGTGCCGGGGTACGCCGCAAACGCGTCGCCCTCGCGCACGTCGCGGCTGTCCGAAGTGATGCGTCGCATCTCGGCGCCAAGCCGTGCCAGCAGTGCGGCAACATCGGCATCGTGTGCGATAGCGCTGCTCATGTCTCTTCGCGCACGTCGGCGCCGTCGGGCGGCAACACGACGTTGTCGATGGGCGCGTCCGCCGGAATGCCGAGCAGATGAAGTGCGGCGCCCATGATGCTGCTGAAGACAGGCGCGGCGACCGCACCTCCGTAATATTGCATCCCACCGGGCTCGTCGATCATGACCGCGATCACCAGGCGCGGATTCGACGCCGGCGCGAATCCGACGAACGAGGATACGTATTTGTCGACGTACGCGCGCCCCTCGAGCTTGTGCGCGGTGCCGGTCTTGCCGGCGACGCGATAGCCCGCGACCTGCGCCTTGGGCGCCGTCCCGCCGGGCGACACGGCCATTTCCAGCATGCGGCGAACCGCGCGCGCGGTGTCAGCACTGATCACCGGCCGACCGGCAATCGCGCCGTCGACCTTGAGCAGCGACACGGGCTTGAGCTCGCCGTCGGTCGCGAACACCGTGTAGGCGCGTGCCAGCTGCACCAGGTTGACCGAAATGCCGTGTCCGTAGGCCATGGTCGCCTGCTCGATCGGACGCCAGCTCTTGGCAGGGCGCAAACGGCCCGAGACCTCGCCCGGGAACCCGGTCATCGGTGCGGCGCCAAATCCGGTGGCGGACAGGGTTTGCCACATGGTCTCGGCCGGCAGCGATAGCGCAATTTTCGCGGCACCGACATTCGACGATTTCTGGATCACCTGCTCGACCGTGAGAGCCCCTTCGCGGTGCGCGTCGTGGATCGTGGCGTGACCGATGGTGAGCGTGCCCGGCGCGGTATCGATGATCGTGCCCGGACGAACCTTGCCGGCGTCGAGCGCGGCGGCGATCGTGAACGGTTTCAGCGTCGATCCGGGCTCGAAGGTATCGATCAGCGCGCGATTGCGCATTCTGTCGCGCGTGGTGCGCATACGATTGTTCGGGTTGTAGCTCGGCCAGTTGACCAGCGCCAGAATCTCGCCGCTCTTGACGTCGAGCATGACGGCGGCGCCGGCGTGGGCCTTATTGGCATCGACCGCCGCCTTGATCTCGCGAAACGCAAGATACTGAAGGCGGCTGTCGATCGACAGCGCGAGATCGCGCCCTTCCTGCGGAGCGCGAATGCTTTTTATATCCTCGACGATCTCGCCACGGCGATTGATGATCACGCGGCGGCTTCCGGGTTTGCCGCCGAGCCAGGATTGCTGCGCCAGTTCCAGGCCTTCCTGGCCCACGTCGCGGTCGCCGGTAAACCCGACGATGTGGCTCATGACCTCCCCGCCGGGGTAATAGCGCCAGTATTCACTCTCGTCGTGCACTCCCTTGACCTTGAGCGCGGCCGCACGATCGGCAACTTCGGGCGCGACCGGCCTTTTCACGTAGACGAAGTCACCGCCCTGCGCCAGTTTCTGATTGAGCAACGCAGGCGTCATCTCCAGCGCAGCCGCGAGCGCGCGTAACTGATCGGACGTCGCCACGACCTGATCCGGCCACGCCCAGACTGCCTTTACCGGCGTGCTGATCGCGAGCGGCTCGCCGAATCGATCGACGATGCGGCCGCGATGCGCGGGAACGTCGATGTCGCGGCTGTAGCGCGAGCTGCCCTGCTCCTGCAGAAAGTCATGATCGATGCGCTGCAGGTACAGCGAGCGGCCGAGCAGCCCGACCAGCAGGGCAAGCAAGCCACCGAAAACCAGCGGCGCACGAAGTCGCGGAAGCTTCGGTGTCGCGTTCGTGCGGGAGTGCGTCGCGCGCATCGCCTTCATCGGTTGTTTTGGTCCAGGACCTCAATCCGCCCGGGCCCCGGAAGCTGCATGTGCAACTGCTCGCGTCCGATCCTCTCGATCCTGGCCGGCATCGCCCACGTCGATTGCTCGATCTGAAGCTGACCGAACTCGACTTCATACGCCCTGCTTCTTGTTTGCTCGCGCTCGAGGTCGACAAACAATTTGCGCGCCTGATGCCTCGACGTGACCAGCGACAAAGCGCAGACCACGAGCGCCGCGAGCAGGAGAAGGTTGATACGGGTGATCACGTCAACGCGGCTTTCGTGCGCTCGGCTACACGCATCGTCGCGCTGCGTGCGCGCGCATTGGCGGCGACCTCGGCGTCGCCGGCGCGGACCGCGCGCCCGACGAGCTTCAGCGGCGGCTGCGGCAGCGCGTCGCTGGCGATGGCCAATCTCGCCAGTCGCGCGTCGCCCCCGAACGGCAGGCTATGGCGGCGAAAAAATTGCTTCACCAGCCGGTCCTCGAGCGAGTGAAAGCTGATCACGGCCAAGCGGGCTCCGGTGGCAAGGCATGGCAGAACCGCGTCAAGCGCTAGCGACAATTCTTGTAGCTCCTGATTGACGTAAATCCGTACAGCCTGGAAGGTCCGCGTGGCCGGATCCTGACTCCGATCACCCCGCGCCCGCGCGCCGAGGGCTTTTGCCACGATCGCGGCCAGTTGCCGCGTGCGTGTGATGGGTTCGTGCGCGCGAGCCGCAACAATCGCTCTTGCAATCTGTTGAGCAAACCGTTCTTCGCCATAATCCGCGATTACTCCCTTCAGTTCGGCTTCGCTTGCGAGAGCGAGCCACTGCGCCGCGCTGTTCCCGCGCGATGGATCCATGCGCATGTCGAGCGGGCCGTCGGCGCGGAACGAAAATCCGCGCTCCGGTTGATCGATCTGCGGTGACGCGATGCCCAGGTCCAGCAGCGCGCCGTCGACGCGGTCGATATGCTCGCGCGCGAGCACTTCGGCCAGGGTCGAGAGCCAGGCACGATGAAAGTGAAAGCGCGGGTCGGTCCACTGGCGCGCCACTGCTTCCGCGGATGGATCGCGGTCGAGGGCGACGACGCGGCCGTGGGGACCCAATAGGTCGAGAATGCGACGGCTGTGCCCGCCGCGGCCGAAGGTGCCGTCGAGGTAGATCCCGTCGGGCTTGACCGCCAGCGCGGCCACGGCTTCTTGGAGCAGGACCGGGACGTGATCGCCATGCGGCATCAGAGCGAAAAGCCGTCGAGCTCGGGTGGCAGACCGCCGGCCGGGAACGCGACGGCTTGCGCGGTCCGGCCCTGCCATTGCTCCTCATCCCAGAGCTCGAACTTGTTGCCTTGCCCGACCAGTACCACGTGTTTGTCGAGCGTCGCGAATTGGCGCAGCGCCGGTGGAACCAGAATGCGGCCCGCGCCATCGAGCTCGACGTCGTCGGCGTGACCGACGAGCAGGCGCTGCAGCCCGCGAATCTTGTCGTTGAAGCTCGACAGCGCCATCAAGCGCTTCTGAATC
>DASZZK010000306.1:0-3908 GCA_035544975.1 Casimicrobiaceae bacterium
CCGATCGCGGTCTCGACGGCGTCACGAATCGCTTTCGGTGCGCTCGTCGCGTCGAGCTCGGTGCGCCGCTCCCAGGCGGCGTCGATCGTCTGTTGCAGTTGTTCCATGGACAAGCGCGGAGCCATCGCGGCCAAACCGCTATTTTACCCGTGCGGCAAGCCTTGCGCCGAGACGACGGCCCATGACACAACCGTGGGAACTACATGGTCTTGAACAGATGGGCGAAGGTGCGGCTGACCGTCAGCGGCTCGGGTCGATCCTTGAGAAACACCAGCGGCTGGTCGCGGTAGTCGCGCTCGACTCGGGCGATCGCCCGCAGGTTGACAATGGTGCTGCGGTGCACTTGCCAGAACACTTCCGGATCGAGCTCGTCGAACAACTCGCGGATGGTCTTGCGGATCAGCGCTTCACCGGAGGCAGTGACCACCTTGGTGTACTTGTCCTCGGCGTGGAAGTAGCAGACTTCGTCGACCGCGATCAGCCGCATCGAGTTGCCGAGGGACGCCTTGATCCATCGTAGTGGGCCGCCCGTGTCGCGCGCGGCAAGCTGCCGCAACACCCCGTCCAGATCGGCGGGGGGCGAAGCGATGCGAGTTTGCAGGCGCACGACGACCTTGGCGATACGCTCCGCGGTCACCGGCTTGAGCAGATAGTCGACGGCTCCCTGCTCGAATGCAGTCACCGCGTACTCGTCGTAGGCGGTGACGAACACGATATGACACTCATCCCCGATCGCCTCGGCCACCGCGAGGCCGTCCTTGACCGGCATGCGGATATCGAGAAACGCGATGTCAGGCTGAAACTCGGAGGCAAGCGCTACCGCCTCTGCGCCGTTCTCGGCTTCGGCGACGACCACGAGCTCGGGCCACGCCTGCGCCAGCCGCACCTTGAGTTGTTTGCGCAGCAGCGGCTCGTCCTCGGCGATCAGCGCGGTGACGCGACCGGCGGGCGTTGCTCCCGAACTAGACGACATCGGGAATCGCGATGGTAGCCTTCGCGCCATGAGGAAGGATCGCGTCGAGCGTGAATCGCGAGCTCTGGCCGTAAAGCGCCTTCAACCGTTCGCGCAAGTTGGTCAGCCCCATGCCCTGGCCGAGATGATCGGAGAACCCGTGCCCGGTGTCGGTTACCGACACGATCAGGGCTCCGCCATCTTGTTTCGCTTCCAGGCGCACCTCTCCGCCCTCGGCGTGCGGCTCGATGCCGTGCTTGATCGCATTTTCCACCACCGACATCAGCAGCATCGGCGGAAACGGGTGCGATTGCAACGACTCGGGGATATCGACGGTGAATCTCAGGCGCGTTTCCATGCGCATCTGCATGATCGACAGATACGCGCGGGCAAGCTCGGCTTCCTGTCCCAATGTCGTGCTGCCGGAGCGCAGCTGCTGCACCGCGGTGCGCAGGTAGGAAAGCAGATGGCCGAGCATGAGCCCGGCCTTAGGCGGATCCGTTTCGGTGAGGAATTGCACCGACGCCAGCGTATTGAACAGGAAATGGGGCTCGACCTGGGCCTGCATCAGCTTGAGCTCTGCCTCGGCTGCCTGCTTCGAGAGCAGATTACGGTCGGCTTCGGCTCTTAGTATCTGGGTCCGCGCGTGTGCCTCGCGAAATTTGAGCAGGAACAACAGACTGACGAGAAGGCCATTGAAGAAGCCGCCGACGAGTGTTCCCCAGAACCGGTGGGGATCCGCGAGCATCGTCGCCAGTCCGTATCCCTTGATCAAAATCACCAGCGCCATTCCTACCGTAGCGCCGATCGCAACCGCGCACGCCAGCCGCCATACCGGATGCGTCTTTTCCCAAGGCGACGCGGCGTTAACGGCGTAGGCGATCGGCAGCCCGAAGCATTGTGCGGTAATGAACGGGTGCCAAAAGGGCCGCGGATCCTCGATCGACAGGATCGCGGCAAAGCCGGTGTTGATCGCCAGTATCAGCGCGAAAGTACGCCACGAGACGCCACGCAAGCCCGCCGGCATGCGCATGCGCCAAGTCGCATTTTGGGTGGTCGACATGGCGCGGATTGTACTGCCTGACATCCGGGGTCTGACACAACGCGACTAAGCGCCGCCGGCGCCGATGAAACGTGCCCCGCGGGCGCAGGGCGAACCGGCACAGATCGGCTTGCGCGCCTTAGCTCACGCGCCTGGCGAAGCTCACCAGCCGCTCGACGGCTTCCGCGCATTCGTCAAACGCGGCCACCAGCGCGATGCGTACGTAACCGCGGCCGGGGTTGAGACCACCGGCTTCGCGGCCGAGGTAGCTTCCCGGCAGGACGCTGACGGCTTCTTCGGCGTAGAGCCGCCGAGCGAACTCTGCGTCGTCGCCGGGGACGCGCGCCCAGAGATAAAACGCCGCGTCGGGCGCGTGCGCGGGCAGAATCGCGCGAACGATGGGCGCCAGCCTGGAAAATTTTCCCGCGTACAGGGCGCGATTGGCGCGGACGTGCTCCTCGTCGTTCCATGCGGCGATGCTCGCCGCGGCTACCGCCGGCGACATCGCCGAACCGTGATAGGTCCGGTAGTGCAGAAATGCTTTGACCCATTTAGCATCGCCGGCGACATATCCCGAACGCAAACCGGGTGCGTTGGATCGCTTGGAAAGGCTGCCGAAGGAAATGAGTCGCAGGTAGCCGTCGCGTCCGAGCGCGTGTGCCGCACCAAGCGCGCCGAGCGGGGGAGCCGCCTCGTCGAAATAAACCTCGGAGTAGCACTCGTCGGCGGCGATCACAAAATCGTGCCGGTCGGCAAGTTCGAACAGCTGACGCCACTCGTCCTGAAGCATCACCCTGCCCGTTGGGTTGTCAGGCGAGCAGACGTACAGCAATTGCGTTCGCGCCCACACCGCCTCGGGGACATCCGTCCATCGCGGCGCGAAATCGTCTTCGACGAGACTGTTGACGTAATACGGCGTCGCGCCGGCCAGCAGCGCGGCGCCCTCGTAGATCTGATAGAACGGATTGGGAACCACCACCGTGGCGCCGACACGACTGGAGTCGATGACCGTCTGCGCAAACGAAAACAGCGCCTCGCGGCTGCCGAGTACCGGCAGCACCTGCGTTGCCGGATCGAGCGAGATCAATCCATGACGGCGCGTAAGCCATGCGGCAATCGCCTCGCGCAACGCGGGCGCGCCCGCCGTTGTGGGATAATTCGCGAGCCCCTTCGCACCCGCCGCGAGCGCGTCGAGCAGCAACCGGGGCGTCGGATGGCGCGGCTCGCCGATCGACAGGCTGATCGGCGCCTTCTGCGGATTCGGCACCACGCTCGCAAAAAGCGCTCGCAACCGTTCGAACGGATACGGCTGCAATTGCGCGAGGTGGGGATTCAAAAAAAGTGGCGCGCAAAAAACGCGGTGACGAATTGAGCGAAAATGGATTATACGTGACGAGCGCGCGCTCCTCGGCGCTGACGGCCGCGGCCTGGAAAATCGCGGCGGTGCTGGCGTGGCTGCTCGCGTTGGGCCTGCTCGCGCTTACCGTCGCGCATTGGGGCTGGAAATGGTTTGGTCCGGCGCCGGTGACGATACCGGTCACGATTCCGGACAGCGATGTCACGCGTCGCGTTGCCGATGCAAAACTATTCGGGCTTGCAGCGGAGGCGATTCCGGTCGGCGCAAGCACCAATGCAAGCCTGGGGGACCTGCGTCTGCTCGGGGTTTTCGCGCTTCGCGACGACAGCGGCTATGCGCTGTTTCGAACGGCTCGCGGGCCGCTGATCGTGGCCACCGGGAAGGAAATTGGCGGCGGGGTGCGGCTCGATTCGGTACGACCCGACGGCGTGACGGTGATCGACGGTGGCATCCGGCGTTACATCGTTCTGCGTGGGGCGACGATGGAAGTGCGACCCGTGGTCGGCGTTGCGCAAAACGCCAAGCCATCCGCGTGCGTGGTGCCGCCGGGATTTACC
>DASZZK010000307.1:0-4942 GCA_035544975.1 Casimicrobiaceae bacterium
CGATGTCGATCATGCCGGGGCCGCCGCAGGTATAGACCTGGTATCCGGAAAGATCGGTGAAATCGGTCATCACCGCCTTGTGCACGAAACCCGTGCGTCCGGGCCAGCGATCCTCGGGGAGAGGATCGGACAGCACGGGAATGAAGGTGAAATTGCGGTGCTGACGCTGCCATTCTACGGGCAGGTCCGGCAGGTAGAGGTCCTTGAGCGAGCGCACACCCCAGTAGAGCACCATCGGCCGCTCGATCTGGTGATTGAAAGCGTGCTCGATGACGGCCTTGATCGGCGCGAAGCCGGTGCCGCCGGCGACGAAGATGATCGGCTTGTCTGAATCGACGCGCAGGTGGAACGCGCCGAACGGGCCCTCGAAGCGAAGGATTTCGCGGCCCTTGTACTGATTGAACAACTGATCGCTGAAGATCCCGTTCGGAACATGGCGGATGTGCAGCTCGAGCAGCGCGTCATCCTCGGGTGCGTTGGCCAGCGAAAAGCTCCGCCGCCGTCCGTCCTTGAGCAGGAAGTCGATGTATTGCCCGGCAAGGTATTGCAGGCGCTCGTTCGCCGGAAGCTTGAGCGTCACGATGGCGACATCGGGCGCGGCCTTGTCGATCTTCTCGACGCGGCAAGGCAGCTTGCGTATTTGAATGTCGCCGGCGCGGCGAACCTCGCGCACTTCGAGCACGAGATCGGTCAGCGGTTTGCCGACGCACAGCAGCGCGAGACCTTCGCTCTTATCGTCCTCGGACAGCGTGGCCGGCAGGTGCGCGCCGTAGTCGATCATTCCGCTGATGATGCGGCTCTTGCAGGTGCCGCAGGCGCCGTTGCGGCAGCCGTAGGGAATCATCAGATCGGCGCGCATCGCCGCGGCGAGCACGGTCTCGCCTTCGTCGGCGGCGAACGAGTGATCGCTGGGTTTTATGGTAATCTGATGCGGCATGCAATGAGACCTATGCGCGGGCCTTCGCGCCGCAAAATAACACCCTCACTCCTTGTGCTGCTACCGGAGGCGAGGGGAAACGGATTCCGGCGCTTCGCGCCGCACGGTGGTTGGAAGGTGTGATCAGGGTTTTGCTAATAGGTTGCGGCGACGTCGCTATGCGAACCGCCGATCTTCTGCGCGCCAACGTGCGGCTGTATGGTCTCACGCGCCGGCCGGAGGACATTCCGAAGTTACGAAATCACGGCATCACGCCGATCGCCGGCGATCTCGATCAACTGCGCAGCCTCGGCAGGCTGCGCCTGGCGCCTTTCGCGGTGCTGCACTTCGCGCCGCCGCCCAGCGATGGTCACGATGATCCGCGCACCGCGCGGCTAATCGCCGCATTGACAAAAGCGCGGATTATACCGCAGCGATTCGTCTATATCAGCACCAGCGGCGTCTATGGCGATTGCGCGGGTATCAGGGTCAGCGAGTCGCGGCCGCGTAACGCCAAAACGCCGCGCGCGCACCGCCGCGTTGCGGCCGAGAACCGTCTTCGGCGCTGGGCGACAAGGTATGGCGTGCGACTGTCGATCCTGCGCGCGCCGGGAATCTATGCCGAGACGCGGCTGCCGCTCGATCGGCTGAAGCAGGGAACGCCCGTGCTTCGTGCCGAGGATGACGTCTTCACCAATCATATCCATGCCGACGATCTCGCCCGTGCCGCCGTTGCCGCGGTGTTTCGCGGCCTGCCGAACCGCGCGTACAACGTGACCGACGATGCGGATTTGCAGATGGGCGGCTGGTTCGACGCCGTCGCCGACGCCTATCATCTGCCGAGGCCGCCTCGCGTGTCGTGGGACGAAGCCGAGACCCGCATTGCGCCCATGCTGCTTTCGTTCATGAGCGAATCGCGGCGGCTTGCCAATCAGCGGATGAAGCGCGAGTTGCGGGTGCGCCTTAAGTATCCGACGCCGCAAACGCTGTTCGCCGAGATCGCGCCGAAGGCATTGAAAAAGCAGCTTGCGCTGCCGCTGGGAGCCATAACGTGAGCAGCGCGTGAACGACGGCGTGAACGACAACACAGCGCAAACGGTCGAGGCGCGCTCGCGCTGGCAAAAGCTCGCCGCGCGCATCGACGCCTACGAGCGGCTCATCCGGCTCGACAAGCCGATCGGAACGCTGCTTCTCCTCTGGCCGACGCTCAGCGCGCTGTGGCTCGCGTCGTTCGGGACGCCGTCGTGGGTAGTGGTCGGAATTTTCGTGCTTGGCACGCTGCTCATGCGCTCGGCGGGTTGCGCGCTCAACGATTACGCCGACCGCGAATTCGATGCTCACGTCGAACGTACTGCCAACCGTCCGCTGCCACGCGGGGAGATCGAGCCTTGGGAAGCGCTGGCGCTGGCCGCCGTGCTGGCGTTTTTTGCATTGCTGCTGATCCTGCCGCTGAATCGCCAGACGCTGATGCTGTCGGTGCCTGCGTTGGCGATCACCATCGCGTATCCCTTCTTCAAGCGGTTTTTCGTGCTTCCACAGGCGTTCCTCGGCATCGCCTTTTCGTTCGGCATTCCCATGGCGTTTACATCGGTCGGCGGCAGTGTTTCTCCGCTCGGCTGGTGGATGTTCGGCATCAACCTGTTCTGGGTCATGGCCTACGACACCGAGTATGCGATGGTCGACCGGCGCGACGACACGAAGCTGGGGCTCAAGACCTCGGCGATCGCTTTCGGCAGATTTGACGTGGCCGCGGTCATGCTCTGCTACGCGGTTTATCTCGCGGGCATGACATGGGTCGGCACGCAGCGGCGCCTGGGACCGATCTACAATTTGGGTCTCGTCGTCGCCGCGCTGCTGGCGCTGTGGCACTTCTGGCTCATCCGCAACCGCGATCCGGAGCGCTGCTTCCGCGCGTTCCTCGGAAATCACTGGTTAGGTCTCGCCGTGTTCGCCGGCATCGTGATCGATTACGCGGTGCGCATGGAGCGATGGCCGTATTGGCCGGAATAGAGTCGCCATGATGCTTACATGCGCATGAAGGAACAGCTGCGCACGGCGCTCGCGCCTTAGCGTGATTTAGGACATCCACCTCGGGAGCGTATCGATGGATCTGAATCTTGCCGGACGCGTGGTGATCGTGACCGGCGCAAGCAAAGGCATCGGCTACGCGTGCGCGGAAGCGTTCGCCGCCGAAGGCGCCAGGGTCGCACTGGTGTCGAGGAGCCAGGCGAATCTCGATGCCGCGCTCGCGCGCTTCCCACGCGGCGCGAGCGCTCCCATCGCCATCGCTGCCGACATGACGAGCCATGACGCCGCCGATGAGATGGTCGCCAGGGTGGAAAAAACGCTCGGCGCCATCGATGTGCTGGTGAATTCAGCCGGGGCCGCGCGCCGCTACGCCCCCGAGGAGTTGAATGCGCAGGCTTGGCATGACGCGATGGGCGCGAAGTTCTTCAGCTATATCCATCCTATCGATGCGGTGTTGAAGCGCATGCTTCCACGCGAGCGCGGATCGATCGTCAATATCATCGGCGCCGGTGGCAAGGTCGCCACTCCCGTGCATCTGCCCGGCGGCGCCGCCAACTCGGCGCTTATGCTGGCGACGGTGGGTCTGGCAAGCGCCTTCGGGCCGAAGGGAATTCGCATCAACGGCATCAATCCGGGGGCGACGTTGACCGGCCGCGTGCAGGAAGGGCTCAGAGCGGAATCGCGGATGACCGGCCTTGGCGAGGCCGAGTTGCTGTCGCGCAACGAAGCCCGGATACCGCTCAAGCGCTATGGCACTGCCGAGGAAATCGCGCGTGTCGCCTTGTTCCTCGCGTCGGAACAGGCAAGTTACGTGACCGGCGCGATCGTCTCGATGGACGGCGGCGCCAGCGCGGTGATCTAAGGCGTGTGCGCCGGCGACAGACTATCGGCGGGCAATCCGCCGGCGCTTGAGTGCCACCAGGCTGAGCAGCGCGAGCATTCCGGCAAGCGCCGCGAGCGCCGCATCGCCAAGCGCGGGGATCGGTTCCGCGGCGCCGGGCGCCGCGGAAACCAGATACAGAATCGCTCCCGTCGTGCAATTGAATTGCAGCGTGCTGACAAAGGTCGTCCTGCCGGCGAGGCCGTGACCGGTAAACGTCGTGAGGGTAATCGTGATCGGCGTGTTCGGCGGCAAGCCGCCGCCGAAGCTCAGAATATGAAACGTCGGATAGACACCTAGAAACGGTCCGACGTTACTGCCAGTCTCGTCGGTGAACTTTTCAATGACGCCGATCCCGGGCACCGAAAGCTTGACCTCCGCCGACGCCTGCGAATCGACGTTGATGAACGTGTTCAGATCGAGGGTTGCGCCTCCGCACGTGCCCGTGAGCTTGGTTTGCTGACTCAGAATCTCGATCGATGGCAGCACCGCCGAAGTCGTCTGCACCTGCGAGGACGGCACAGCGCCTGCGCCGCTCGTACCGGCGGCAGCGGCCATGGCGGCGCTCGCCCAGAGCAATACGCACAGGCCGGACAGGACTCTGATCGCGTTGGTGAAAATAGTTCGGTTCAAGCGGTATCCTTGGCGACATGGGCCTCCGAAGAGGCCCACGGGAATCAGCATAGCGACAGGATCAGGCCCGGTCCAGCCCGTCTTGACGCGAAATACGTCTTGAACAAGGTTGTGGCGCGAATGCGACGCGCCAAGTGTCGCCGGCCCCCGACAATTCAGCAAAAATCGCGGGTTTGCACCAAAAAAAGTAGGAAAACGAGTTCGTTGTCATGAAATACGCTGACCTTCGCGACTTCCTCGCCCAGCTCGAACGCCGGGGCTTACTCAAGCGCATCGGCGCGGAAGTCGATCCCTGTCTCGAGATCACCGAGATTTGCGCTCGCGTTCTTGCCGCGAACGGGCCGGCGCTGCTGTTCGAGAAGCCCAAGGGACATTCGATTCCCGTGCTGACCAATCTGTTCGGAACGCCGCAACGTGTCGCACTCGCGATGGGAGAAGAATCGGTCGATGCCTTGCGCGATGTCGGCAAGCTGCTCGCCTCATTG